>JAUWQS010000365.1 GCA_030610915.1 Pseudomonadota bacterium
ATCCATTCTAAGCAACTCCTTTTCCTCCTATCTCAATGGTTTATAATAAACCATCTTAACAGGAAATGAACTGCTCTGGGTGGTCAATTTTGGGTTAGCACAAACCCCTTTTGCTGGTCAATTTTAGGTTAGCACAACCAGCCCTCCTAATTATGGGGATTTCCTTCTATTCAGAACACTTGGAGAAGAGGGAGTTAATCCAGAATATAAATGTTCAAAGCGATACGGCCGATCGCCTCCTGGAACAAACCAAAATCCGCTCTAATGAGGCATTGCTCATCAGAGAGATCGGCGAGGCAACCTCCATGATCCTCGACATCGATGACATTCTTAAGCTCATCATGGAAGCGCTGGAAAGGCGGTTGGATTTTGACAGGGGCATGATTATGCTTGCCGACGCAGAAAAGACCCAGCTTGTTTACACAGCAGGTTTTGGTCACAATCAGACAAATGGAAAATACCTGGAAAACCTCAAATTTCATCTCGACAATCCCCAGTCTAAGGGCACTGCCGTCAAGGCTTTTAAAAAGCAAAAAGCCTTTTTAGTAAATGACATTTCTGAAATTGAGGGAGATCTCTCGAAGAAAAGTCTGGAGTTCACCAAAAGGGTAGGCACACAGTCTTTTGTCTGTGTGCCTATTGCGTACAAAGGTGAATCCATGGGTGTCCTGATGGTTGACAAACTCCACTCAAGGAAACCACTGAATCAGGGTGACATGAACCTCTTAATGGGAATTGCGCCCCAGATTGCCATCACCATCAACAATGCCACATACTATCAGAAAATACGGGAGAATGAGGAAAGGTTGCGATCTCTCAGCGAAAACGTTCCTGACATTATTTTTACTCTGGATAATAAAGGGGCCTTCACTTATGTGAATCCAGCATGGGAAAGGATACTGGGATATGGCCCGGAAGAGGCTGCAGGGAAATATTTTACTGATTTTGTCAAGAAGGAAGACCTCCAGGATTATACATTGCTCTTTAAACAGATTAAGGACGAAAAGCATTCGTTCCGTGATGTGACAAGTACTTTGCTGCGCAAGGATCAAAAGCCCCTGTTTTTTAGTATGAGTGGCGCTCCCAATATTGGCATGGACGGTAATCTGACCGGCTTTGTGGGAACATTAAGAGATATCACCGATCTCACACACTCGGCAAAAGAATTAAAGTTGAGCCTTGAAAAGCTGCAGACGGCTTTAGACAGCACCATCCAGACCATATCGATGATTGTCGAGATGAGAGATCCTTATACTTCCGGTCATCAACAGCGGGTGGCCCGGCTTGCCTGTGCCATCGCCGGAGAAATGGGGCTCTCAGAAGAAAAGATTGAAGCAATCCACATGGCGGCGGTGCTTCACGATATCGGGAAAATCAATATACCCGTTGAAATTCTCAGTTCGCCCCGTCATTTAAATGAATTCGAATTCGGTATGATCAAGATGCATCCCGAAGTTGGATATAATATATTGAAAACGATTGATTTCCCCTATCCCGTTGCGGAAATCGCATATCAACACCATGAAAGGATGGACGGGTCAGGATATCCGAGGGGGATATCAGGAGATGACATTACCCCGGAAGGAAGAATACTGGCCGTTTCTGATGTCGTGGAGGCCATGACTTTTCACCGACCATATCGACCAGCTCTTGGAATCGAGAAGGCGTTAACAGAAATCTCGCAGAACAAGGCGGCGCTGTACGATTCCGATGTTGTAGATGCCTGCATGACGCTTTTCGAGAAAAAGGAATTTACGCTTCAATAATCGCCACAGTCTCCCTTTTATGATCACATCCACAATATGAAGTCGCATTCAAAATATGATCATGTCGGGCGAGACGCCCGATCTACTACGGTGGTAGGACAGACGTCCTCACCTGTCTATTAAAGTAAAAATGAATGCAACTTGGTATAAGAGTTCCTGAGAGTGGGGCGGGGGCAACCATCATACAGTTGTATCAATATACCTGATACAATAAAGATCAGCCCAACTATAGTTGATGCGCTCGTAAAAAGATCCGCTATGCCGACACGTCGGCAGTATAATAGGAAGTAACTTGCGCTTTCAGTAAAATTATGCTTTTGGGCAAATGTCAAGGAATATGAAATATTTATAACACGTTGCAAATTTAAGTTACTTGGAAGTCGGACTTAGCGAATATGTCATTTCGACCCGCCTGCCAACGCTTGGCGCTGGCGGGCAGGCCGAAGGGAGAAATCTTATGCTTTCAGTACGTTAGATGTTCAAGCTTTCTCGCTTCATTATCCATGTCAAACATCTTACATTGATGGGTCGCCGCAACTGTTCTATGGCAATCCAATTTAGCTCTGAGATACAAGATCATTATCGAAAATCTCCTCTTTGCACTTTATATTATCCAACCTTCCCACAACAAGGTTAGCTGACCCAAATTGTCCTAACTCATCATGTTAGGAAGCCACAGGCTGATCTGCGGAAATGCTATGAGTATCAGTAAAAGAGGTGACCAGAGTCTCCTGATGATTTGTAGAACTTCCTGCAACGTCAGGGGCTCGGTTTCCCTCTTCCGGTCGGCGGTTTGCCCGGATATCATGACACGAATCGCTATGTAACCACACATGAGTATCGTTAAGAGAAGTACAGGTATAATCCCTGCTACTGAAAACTTTGAGTAAGATACTCTGGCCAGCTCACCGTAAATGATGAAAAGAACACTCGTGGGCATCAGCATCGCCAGCGCCCCGGGTGCACATACCGCTCCAGCCGCCAGTCTGGGATTATAACCGCGCTTGAGCATTTCAGGCAGAGCCATCACGCCGATACTGGCAACGGCAGCAATGCTTACGCCGCAC
>JAUWQS010000291.1 GCA_030610915.1 Pseudomonadota bacterium
ACCATTGGCTTTGGCAAAGCCGGTAACCTCCTCTATCGGCATGTTTATAAGCTGCCTTGTCTCACGATTAATTGTCCGAATATGGCGAACCGCCTCAACCACATTTCCGGTTCCCGCTTCTCCTTTGGTGCGAATCATGGCTGCCCCTTCGGCTATGCGACGCAACGCCTCGCCAAGATTACGCGCTCCGCAGACAAAGGGAATCTTAAATCCGGTCTTGTCTATATGGCATTCCTCATCGGCAGGGGTCAGGACTTCACTCTCATCGATGTAGTCGATTTTCAGCGCCTCCAACACCTGGGCCTCAACGAAATGACCGATACGCACCTTGGCCATAACCGGTATCGACACCGTCTCTTTGATCTCCGCAATGAGCCCGGGATCGGACATGCGGGCAACGCCGCCCTGACTGCGGATATCTGCCGGAACACGTTCCAGAGCCATAACCGCCACGGCTCCGGCATCTTCGGCGATCTTCGCATGCTCCACACTAACGACATCCATAATGACGCCGCCTTTCAGCATCTGGGCAAGTTGAACATTTAATTCATATCTTTTCTTATCCATCCTGGGATACCTCCATCCATAATTTTAATTGTAACATTCATCGTGACTACTCACGTAGTCAGGCTGAAGCTATTTAGGCTGAGGGCTGTTAGTTTTTGTAGCCTATACAGTCTAACCCGGACAAGCCGGAACCAAAAAGCTCATAAGCTCAATTAGTTTCGATTTTCTTCTACCCTTTTTGCAAGAAGCTTACAACTAAAAGCCTTCAGCCTTCAGCCTAAACAACCTAATCCATCACACTACCACCACCTCCGCACCTTGACACCATACTCATGCAAGTACTCCTTAATCTCCGAAATCTTGTATGTCCCGTAGTGAACCATAGAGGCGATAATCGCTGCATCAGCCTTCGCCTGATCAAACACTTCTAAAAGGTGCTCCGGCCTTCCCGCGCCACCGGAGGCAATGAGGGGAATACTGACATTAGAGGAGATAAGGCGGGTAAGTTCAAGTTCATA
Organism: Pseudomonadota bacterium; assembly: GCA_030610915.1. The sequence continues at coordinate 1,026 of JAUWQS010000291.1, forward strand.
TCCGTCCTGCGTCCCATCGGCGTCGATGGAATTCAGGCATATCTCACCCGCTCCCAGTTTCTCCGCCTCATTCGCCCACCAGAGGGCGTCTATCCCCATAGGTTTCCTTCCACCATGAATAACGATTTCATAACCTGATGGAATCGTAAGGCTTTTGTCCACCTTTTTTACGTCCATTCCGAGGACGATACACTGGCTGCCGAAGGTCATGGCGCCGTCATGGATCAATTGAGGGTTCTGAACCGCCGCCGAGTTAACGCTGACTTTTTCCGCGCCGGCCATGATAACCGATCGCATATCCTCAACCGAACGAATCCCGCCGCCGACCGAAAACGGGATAAAAATAGTCTCTGCCACGCGCCGGACGACATCGATCATGATATCCCGATCATCGGACGATGCGGTTATGTCGTAAAAGACAATCTCATCAGCTCCCTGATCATAATACCGGCGCGCAACCTCTACCGGATCGCCTATATCTATATTACCCTTAAATTTGATTCCTTTGGTAAGCTTGCCGTCACGCACATCGAGACAGGGAATAATCCGTTTGCTTAGCATTTCCCCCCTTTCCAGCTACAGAAATTACTCAGTATCTTAAGCCCCGGTCGCCCGCTCTTCTCAGGATGAAACTGGACTGCCACCAAATTCTTATAAGTAAGCGCCGCGCAAAAACGCAATCCATACTCTGTCCATCCTGTAACCAGTTCCGGGTCGGCAGGCGCCGGATAATATGAATGCACAAAATAAAATTCCGAGCCTTCAGGAAGCCAGTGAAAGACGGGGTGATTTTTCTGGAAGTCCACATGATTCCACCCCATATGGGGAATCTTTAGTTGCAGATCTTCAGGAAACCGTTTGACATTGCCGGCCACAATGCCAAGACAGGCAGTATCATTCTCTTCGCTATGTTCAAGGATAACCTGTGTGCCGAGACAAATTCCCAGGACCGGTTTCCCTTCTTGAACACATTCGGAAAGCAGGTGATCCAGTCCTCTTTGACGGAGGTTGGCCATCGCCTCGCCTGCCGCGCCGACTCCAGGAAAGATAATGCGGTCCGCCCTTCGCAATTTATCCAGGTCACCGGTAATCCGGCAGGGTTCTCCGAGATAGTGAAGGGCGCGGGCAACACTCGTCAGATTACCCGCGCGATAGTCGACAATAGCAATCATGCTGCAAATTCTCTCTCAATCCGTTCCATTGCTTCATTTAATCTTTCATCGGTCACAGTGAGTGATATCCTGATGTAGCCTTCGCCATGTTTCCCATACGCGGCTCCCGCCGCGACTACCACAGCGGCCTTGTCAAACAGGAGATTGGTAAATTCCAGCGAACTCATCCCATCCGGTGTTGGAACCCAGAGGTAAAATGTGCCGGACGGGGGTTTAAAGGAAATTCCTATGCGGGCCAGCGTCGCCAGAACCAGCTCTCTCCTGCGCTCATAGATACTGAACATATTTTCAATATTTGCCGTTTCATTTTTCAGGGCATGTATGCCCGCATACTGGATCGGATTGAATATGCCGGAGTCGGTGTTTTCTTTTACCTTGCTCATAGCCGCGATGATATCAGGGTTTCCCATGGCCATCCCGATTCTCCAGCCGGTCATGTTGTAAGGTTTGGAAAGAGAATTCAGTTCAACTCCCACCTCTTTTGCCCCTGCCGCTGACAAGAAACTTAATCTCTCCTGTCCGTCAAATATCAGCTCGCTGTAAGGATTGTCGTGACATACGGCAATGTCGTTCTTTTCAGCAAATTCCACTACCCGATCAAAAAAATCCCTCGTGGCACAGGCGCCGGTGGGGTTATTGGGATAATTCAGAAACATCCCCTTTGCCCTTTTGACGATATCGGCGGGGATATCCTCAAAAACCGGCAGATAATCGTTTTTCGCCAAGATCGGCATGGAATATGGTTCTCCCCCTCCTATGAGTATGCTTGATCTATAGGCCGGATAGCCGGGATCCGTCATTAGCACGATATCTCCGGGATTTACAACGGCCAGGACAAAATGGTGGCAACCTTCCTTGGAACCGATGAGGGCCAGGATTTCATCAGAGGGGTTTAAGGCGACATCATATTTCTCAAGATACCATCGGGCAATCTCTTCCCTGAAGGAGAGCATTCCCTTCTCCTCGTCTGTCGGATAACGGTGATTTTCCGGGTCTCGCGCGCGTAAGCACAGCTCATCGATAATAGGACCAGGTGGCGGTTCGACGGGATCACCAATGGCAAGACTTATAACATCCACCCCGTCTGCCTTCGCTCTCGCTATCTTTTTTCTCAACTCCACAAAAAGATACGGCGGTATCCTGGTCAATCTATCCGCTATCTGCAATTTACTCCTCCTCCATTCAGTTTCGAGTTTC
>JAUWQS010000483.1 GCA_030610915.1 Pseudomonadota bacterium
AAAGGACTTCACCGCAGAGCCGCAAAGGACGCAGAGTAAAAAAATTCTTTGCTGTTAAAAGAATGGCAAGGGAAAACCGTTTTGTTTCCTGCTGAATACATTTTAATTAAGGTCAGAAAAAAAAGAAATATCCTCTGCGTCTTTGCGGTGAAAATATGATTGCAAAGATTCATTACCCCTGCTTATTGAGCTATTACCTTATTCCGTTAATCCGCAGTTAAATCTTTTACTTTCCGTTCACCAAAATCAAACGTATAAAATTTGATTCAATCAAGACCATGTGATAGTAATTCAAACTTGACACGTAATCGCCAAAGAAAAAGCGACAGGCAAAACAAAAATTAGAGGTATCAGCTCAATAGTTTCTCTGCGCTCTGCGGTGAACGCTTACTAATTCCATCGCCTTCAGGCGATACTATGGAGGTAAAGACATGTCCAGAATTGTTGAAAACCCGGACAAGGTCAAAAAGGCAGAGATCGTCGTCGGCATACCCTCTTACAGGGAAGCGGATTCTATTGGATTCGTGGTATCCATGGTTGATGAGGGCCTGTCGAGGTTTTTCAGACGAAAGGATTCCGTCATCATCAATGTTGACAATCATTCGCCCGATAACACAAGAGAGGCCTTTCTGGAAACAAAAACCCGCACACCCAAGCTTTACATATCCACCCCTGAGGGTGTTAAGGGAAAAGGTAGAAATATCAGGAACCTGTTTGAGGCAGGCGTGGAGCTTGGCGCCAGCGCCATTGTTATGGTCGATGCGGACCTGAAAAGCATTACACCCCAATGGATTCAGTATCTTTTAGAGCCGATCTATCTCGGCCATGACTATGTCATTCCCATATATGTTCGCCATAAGTACGATGGAACCATCACCAATAATATCACCTATCCTTTGACAAGGGTGCTTTACGGACTCCGGACAAGGCAGCCCATTGCCGGCGATTTCTCCTTCTCAGGAAGGTTGGCCAGGGCCTACCTCACGGAAAAGACCTGGGGCGATAACGTCTCGGAATTCGGGATCGATATCTGGATGACCACCACCGCCATCGCCCGTGGATTCAAGGTCTGTCAGACCTTTCTCGGCGCTCCCAAATCGCACCGGGCAAAAGACCCGGGCGCCCATCTCGGCGATATGTTCCATCAGGTGGTCAGCACTACCTTCGATCTAATTGTTGATTTTGAGTACCTGTGGAAAGACACCTCGGAGAGCATACCGACAAGTATCTTCGGCTTCGGCCTTGGGGTTAAAGAGGAACCTCCGACCGTGCATGTCAACACAGAGAATCTCAGGGAAAGTTTTGTAAAAGGGATGGAAAAATACTGCGGTGTCTGGGAAAAGGTCATCGCCCCCCTCAACCTGGAAGACCTTTTGAGTCTGAAAGGAATGACCGCCTCCCAAATCAGGGTTCCCGCCGATCTGTGGGCCAGGGTACTCTTTGATTATATAGTGGCCTTCCGTGATAAATTGGTGGAGAGGTCTGAACTGATAAACTCTCTGATTCCCATCTATTACATCAGGACCCTCGACTTTGTGAACGAGACGAAAGATATGGAGACAAAGGAGGCTGAAGAATTTTTAGAGAGTGAATGCCGCATCATGGAAGAGGAGAAATACTATCTGATTGCCAAATGGAATCAAACCCCCAGAAGGGACGGCATCCCCTCAATCGCCCAATACTTGTCAGACTGATAAGATGTTTAGGTATCAGCTCAATAAATAGGGGCAACCCCCAATATGTAAGAGTGATTGTGAATCTTAGCCATTCACGGCGTGAAACTTGAAATTGGAAATTAGAAATTTGGGAGAGATGAAACGAATTTACGAGTTGACAGACTTCAGC
>JAUWQS010000505.1 GCA_030610915.1 Pseudomonadota bacterium
AAAGTTACAAAAAAGCAAGGCAAAGGTGTCCCAGGGGCACTGCCCCCTCAATCAACTAATGCCCCGGGATAATCCCGATCATTCATATCTCAGCGCCTCTATAGGGTTCAGCATAGATGCCTTTCTTGCAGGGAAGAGGCCGAATATTATCCCGATTGTCAGGGCGGAGCCAAAAGATAAGATTATTGACTGGATAGTTACCACAGATGGCCATCCGGCGAAGACGGATATGATCTTTGAAGCGGCAGCCCCCATAAGGATGCCCAGAATACCGCCGGCGGAACAGAGCGTCAGTGACTCTACAAGGAACTGTAAGAGAATGTCCCTTGTCTTTGCCCCAACCGCCATCCGGATCCCGATCTCTCTTGTTCGCTCGGTCACCGAGACGAGCATGATGTTCATTATCCCGATCCCGCCGACAATCAGGGAGACGGAGGCAATACTTGCCAGGACAATCGTCATTATCCTTGTGGTGGATGCGGCGGCATCCTGAATATCGGCCATATTTCTGATGATAAAATCATCCTCTTTCCCTCTGTGGAGCCGGTGGCGCTCCCGCATGAGTAGAGTGATCTCCTCCTGTGCGCTCTTCATCAATGTCTCATCTTTAGCCGAAACTGTGATCTGCCTCAGCATTGCATGCCTGCCGAGGAGGCGCTTCCGGGCCGTTGTTATAGGAACCATAATCACATCATCCTGGTCATCGCCAAGGGGTGACTGACCCTTTTCTTCAAGAAGACCGATTACCTTAAAAGGCACCCGTTTTATCCTGATGATCTCGCCGATGGGAGACATCTGTTGAAACAGGTTTTCGGCAACAGTCTTCCCGACTACTGCCACCTTGGTACAGTACCTCACATCGTCCTTTCTGAATAGCTTTCCCGATGTTAGCGGCCATTGTCTGATGGTCAGGTAATCAGGGGTGGTCCCCGTAATGCGAGTGGACCAGTTCAGATTTCCGTAGATCACCTGGGCAGTTGTCCGCACAATCGGAGCGGCTAACGCTACTGAGGGGCATTTTTCTACCATGGCAAAGGCGTCTTCCGGCACCAGTGTCTTTATGCTTCCCCAGCCCCCTCTGATCCCTCCTTTAGTCAGACTGCCAGGCTGTACAAGAAGCATATTGACGCCAAGGCTTGCAATCTTATCCCTGATACTGATCTTTGCCCCCTGTCCTATGGCAAGCATGGTAATTACTGCGGCTACCCCAATTATAATGCCAAGCATGGTCAAAAATGTTCGTATTTTATTTCTTAACAATGCCTGGACAGATATCTTAAGGACAATTAATATCTTCATCGATTCACGCCTTTTAAAAAACTCAGGTTGTTTAGGCTGAAGGCTGTTAGCGCCTAACCCGGACAAGCAGGAAGAGTTCATAGCTGAAAACCCAAAACCTTTTGTTGGGTTTAGCCTAATAGCCCACAGCCTGAGTAGTCACGCACGGACAAACAAGTTTGTCCATGCCACCCGCCTCGTAGATCGTAGCCAACAGCTATGAGCGTTTTGTCGTCTCTGCGCTCTCTGCGGTGAACGGATACATATTTCGTATCAGCTCAATAAATAGGGGCAACCCCCAATATGTAAGAGTGATTGTGAATCTTAGCCATTCACGGCTTGAAACTTGAAATTGGAAATTAGAAATTTGGGAGAGATGAAACGAATTTACGAGTTGACAGACTTCAGCG
>JAUWQS010000122.1 GCA_030610915.1 Pseudomonadota bacterium
GGGACTCCTGAAAGCAAGTCCATCACATTCTCCAGCATCTTCATCCTCCGCGGAGAATGATATTACAACCCTGGAAGAGTTTGAAAAAAAACATATAAAAGAAGCGCTTGGTAAATTTTCCGGCAACTACACGCGAACAGCGAAAGCGCTTGGAATATCTTTATCCACCCTGAAGAGGAAGATCAAGCGTTACGATCTCGCCAATACTAAACCAGAAACGGTTTAATGGTTCAAAATGAACTATCCATAATGAGCCATTTCTGACTTGAGTAACCCATCCATATCGCCACAACTCCTTGATTTAACAGGTAAATCTAAGAAAATCCACATCAGGCATAACCTTTGCAACTTGAATACTGCAACGGGACAGTGTTTTGTAGGATTTTGGAATTGGAAGAAAATCCTAAGGCGCGTTATGACAAAAAATGGTGGAAGTTTTTATCTTTCGGAAAAAAAAGAGGTGATGTCTGAGGGAGATAAAGTTGATGGAATCGTTATTCCAACCCCAAAAACACTAACTAAGGAGGATTCAAAGATGAGTTTAGAAGATTGTTTAAAACCGCTGGAGGAGGTCGACGGCTATATGGCCTCCGCAATTTTTGACATAAATGGAGAGATCCTGGCCAAGCACAGCATCGTAAAGTTGGATCTTGACGCCTTCGCGGCGATAGCATCCGGCATGGCAAGGGATGGCATGAGAGGCGTTGAGGAAGCCGGTCTCGGAACCGGGCAGTTTCTCCAGGCCAATGCGGATAAGGGGATACTCGCAATAAGCTGGATTGAGGAAAACGAGACCATTGCCGGGTTTATCCTGAAGCCGGACGCCAATCTCGGTCTGGCAAAAAGGAACCTCGCCAAGGTGGTCCAGTTGGCAGCCAAAGAGTTGTGATGGAAAGTCTGCCACAGGGAAAAGGTTTTCTTTCCCTGCTTGCAACCTCACAAAGGGAAATCTGCAGTATCTGCTCAATAAATAGCGGTCAGTGCATCTGTAGACCAATTTTCCGGATACTCGCTTTCGCTGGAATGACAAGCACTTACCTTATTCTGTCATTCCAGTGTAGTGGGGAATCCACTATCCGTTACCCCTGCTTATTGAGCTATTACAATCTGCATTGATAAATAACCATCGTAAGCCATTCCCTGTGATGCCTGTTCAGCCAAGCTATCGGTTTAACGGGCAAACCGATAAAATCCCGCTCAGGGTTATGACCCCGGCGACTCTTGCTCTAATGGCTGCAGAATGTTTAAAGGTCTTCAAAGACCGGAGAGGTGATAAGGTGAATTATGTTAAATAAGCGTGGTACCAACTCCAAATGGTGGCGGTTTCTATCATTAAAAGACAAGCTGCCGGAGAATTCTGAACATAAATGTGTCTTGATTGTAGACGATGAAGAACCTTTTCTCCTGAGTCTCTCGGATGGCCTCAGCGTTTACAACAAAGATTTTCATGTCCTGACTGCCTTAAACGGAAGGAAAGCTGTTGATGTCCTTAAATCTACTACGATAGACCTTGTGGTGACCGACCTGAAAATGCCGGAGATGAACGGCTTTGAGCTGTTGGCCTTTATGAGTAAAAACTATTCGGATATACCGGTTATAGTAATGACAGCCTACGGCACCCCGGAGACAGAGGGTAAGCTTAGAAATATGGGTACCTCCCGGTACCTGGAAAAACCGCTGGACATCAATATGCTGGCGAAGAGCATATCTGATGCATTGTCAGATGGTTCTTCCGGTAGATCCGATCAGGGTATCTCCATTGCTTCCTTCCTTCAGTTGATAGAAATGGAGAATACTACATGTACCATAAAGATAAATACGGACGTGAACACTGGTTACATTTATTTCGAAGATGGGGAGGTGATGGATGCTAAGACTGGTGTGTTAAGGGGTAAGGCAGCTCTGCTGGACATCATCAACTGGGACAATGCTGAGATAGATGTTAAATTTATATGTGAAATTAATGAAAAGAATATAGATTCAGATCTTTCCCAAATATTAATGGAAGGCTATAGAATTCGTGAAGCGAGAACAAAGGCGAAGGCGATAGAGGAAGCAAGAGCAAGTGTAAAAGCGGAGAAGGAGGTAAGGACTCGGATTGAGGCCGAAAAGGAAGCAAAGAAGGGGGCTGCCGAAGAAGATGCTAAACGAAAAGCCGAGGAAGAAAGGATAAAGGCTGAAGAAGAGGCTGAACGAAAGGCCGAGGAAGAAAGGTTAAAGGCTGAAGAGGAGGCTCAACGAAAGGCCGAGGAAGAAAGGTTAAGGGCTGAAGAGGAGGCTGAAAAGAAGAGTGAGATAGAGGCGGGCAGAGCTAAGGAGAAAAAAAGGAAAGAGGAAAAAGAGGTCAAGACAAGGACGGAAGCTTTTGTTGCATGGATCGGAAGATCTTCCAACAATGGGACAAGGACAAAGGACAATGCTAAACGAGAAAAGGTGTGTAATAAAAAGGAGGAAGAAATTATGTTAAGCGGAGATCAACTAAAACCATTGGAGGATATCAGTGGATTTGTAGGCGCTGTAGTGTGTGGCTCAGACGGAGAGACAATAATATCCATCAATAAAGGGAATTTGTATGATCTTAACAAGATAGGCGCGCTTGCTGCAGAGCTTTTCCAGGTAACCGGAGGAGTTACGGATAGAATGGACATAGGAACTCCCAATTCTATTGTAATTAAGACCGGCTCGACGATTTTTATTCATGGCAGCGTAATTGATGGCGTGGCGGGTCTTGGCGTAATATTAGAAGAATCGGCCGGCAACCTGGGTCTGGCTCAAATTTCAATGAGAAAAATTATAGAAGAACTTAAACCTGAATTTGAATAAGGAATATATTTTGTTACTCAGTTTCTGATAGCTACTTTACTCCATCCGTTCTTTTTTCTTCACTTAGGAACCGGAAATCAGTAACTCGCTGATTCAATTTGGGCTCATGCCTAATTCTCAGTGCCTACCAGTCAAAAAATTCGATGAGTTATTTATTTCCAACCCCTTAGACATTCATCGGCCTTCTTTAATAATGTCTCTGGAGAATCCATCTCTCCACTCAATTCGGTTACCCCTGTGCTAACAGTAATTTTTATTGGTATCTCTTGATATCGATAGACTGTCTTTGATATAAAATTTTTAAGAAGATCTGCGAGAGTATATGCGGTTTCAATAGGTGTTTCAGGAAGCAACAGACAAAATCCCCCACCTCCATACCTAGCAAGTATGTCAGAACTTCTGATGCTTTTTTCGATGGTTGATGCAACAGACTTTAAAATAAAATCGCCGCATTTATGGCCATAAGTTTCATTGATTGTTTTCAAAAAATCCAGATCCAGCATGACGAGGCATAAAGGTTGTTTAGATCCTTTATGTTTTTCAATCTCTTTTTTAACAAGTTCTTTTAGGTATTCCTGTTTATAAACTCCGGTCAGTTCATCTATAATATCTTTATTCTCTCTTTGTTCTTCCCGAAGACCCGATTCGTAGGAAGCGATTTCTGTGGCATCCTGCACGGAAATAAATATATGCTCAATGGAATTGTTCTCGTCACGAAGCGGCCCGATCGTGCAATCCTGCTGCATATTGCTGAATTGGGATTCAAAAGCGCTTAATGGCGCAAAGGGGAAAAGATAATGATGAAACTGATGGGAAAGAAAACATGAATTTCCGAAAGTAAATACACTCTTACTATTCCGTAAAAAACCGGACTTGTTTAAACCCTGATAAAAATCAAAGATGGATGAACCGATAATTTTATCGGCGCTGACTCCGCTGTGCAACTCCATCCACCGATTCCAGTGACAAACTTCAAAATTTTTATCTATGACAACAAGGCCGATATTTATCTGGTCGAACATCTGGGAAAAGATCATTCATATTGCTCCAAAAACGCAGACAAGGCTTCTCTTAACCACTTGGCCGATTCATCACTGATTACAAGAAACAGAAAACCACCGATTTCTTCTTCTGTGAAACGAAAGACTGTTTTCAAAACAATCGCCAGCTTATCAGGGGCAAACAGTCTCTCGGGAATAAAATTGCGAGGATGTTTATCCACAACAAGTGTGGGTGGCAGGTAGGTAACAACATCTCCAAGTAATTCAGATATCTTTCCAACACAGGCCCCGATGAGTATATTGCCTACTTCCACAGATATACCCTTTTCGATTACGTTTTCAGTATCCTCTTTAGAATAATCATCACTGCCGGCCTTGAGCATCGAAATTAATGTCTTTTCTACACCGGCAGGGAGCACCAAAAAAGCGGAGCCTTTGAACTTCCCCCAAAAACTCTGCTCCACAATGCTTATTCTATCATAATTATAATCCGTGATTCCGGTGCTGATATACTCGGGTGTGTCTATTGCCCTGAGCACATTGACATGTGGTGCACTCAAAATAACATAAATATCTATAACTTCGGCAAGGTCTGCTGCTGCTTTGCCAAAGGCTATATTCATCATCTCCTGAAGGATATCCTTTTCCTCTTCTGAAAAAAATGTGCTTGCAGTGGTATCCATAGCCCTACTCAAATTTCTCCAAAGCTCTCTCAGCTTTTGTTAGCACCTCTTGAATTATCTTTTTTGTTACCGGTTTTTTGAGAACCTTAAAGGCTCCTAAATAATAGACTCTTGAAATGGCTTTCACCTGAACATCGGAGGTAACTACAATAACCAGGGCATTTTCATCCACTTTTTTTATTTCTTCAAGGCATTGATAGCCATCCATTACCGGCATGGTTAGATCCAAAAATGTTACATCCGGGCGGATTTCTTTGAATGTCTCCAAGCCAACTTGACCATTGTTTGCATCATAAAACTCATATTTACCGTCATTTGGAATACACGTTTTTATAATCTTTCTTGAGACAGTAGAATCATCGACAATCAGAATCTTTTTCATCACATCTCACCATAGCAATACTTTTAGTTAGTATGGAAGGTAAAATCTATAAATTATTAGAGGTTACAGAATCTCTTATTTCTAACACATTTGCTCCTATATGTCAATACTCTTGAAAAAGGGGACAGATTTATTTTTTTGACAACAGAAAGCCTCTTAGTAAGAGACATTCATGCCATGGAGAGCTCGTTTAGTACTTCCCAATTACCCTCATCATATTATCCAGCGGGGACAGCTAACCGCCGATAGAATGTTTATGCGGAAAATATCACAAAAGATAGGAAGACGGCTTGAATTGAGCGGTCATGGACGGACAAAGAAAAAAAGGGAATAAATTTGTCCCCTTTCTTCCTCCTTTACATCAGGATTTCCAGAATCGCTTTCTGAACATGAAGACGGTTTTCTGCCTGGTCCAGTACTACAGAGTGGGGACCATCTATTACCTCGGCGGTTATCTCCTCTCCTCTGTGGGCGGGAAGACAATGCATGATAATAACACCGTCTTTTGCGTGGCTGATCAATTCTGTATTTACCTGATAATCTTTAAATACAGTGGCTCTTTTTGCGCTTTCATCCTCCCTGCCCATGCTTACCCACACATCTGTATAAATAACATCGGCACCGGCCGCCGCCTCGGAAGGATTTCGATATAAGGTTACATCACCTTCTTTCATTCCCCTTTTAAGTATGTTCTCATCCGGTTCGTATCCCGCAGGGCAGGCAAGGGTGCGTTGAAAGGACAATCTTGCCGCCGCATTTATCCAGGAGTTGGCTATATTGTTTCCATCGCCCACATAAGCGATCTTCATGCCTTCA
>JAUWQS010000448.1 GCA_030610915.1 Pseudomonadota bacterium
GAAGAGGTGGAAAGATATTCCCGCGGTCAGGAATAACAGGATATACATATTAAATTCGGATATGATAGATCATCCATCCCCCGTGATTGTGGATGGCCTGGAAGAGTTGGCCAGGATTATACACCCTGAACTTTTTATGTAGTGCCTGAACGAAAACTATCCGAAGCTGTCATTTCGAGCGGAGCGAGAAATCTTATGCTACTGAAAATACGTGACTTTAAAGATTTCTCCCTTCGGTCGAAATGACAAAAAGAGGGGTTTTCGTTCAGGCACTATGTAACTGTTCGGGTAGTCAGGCTGAAGCTGTTGCAGGCTGAGTAGTTACTTTTGTAATTATTTAGCCAATGAATCCCGTGGAGCGGAGACCGTAGCGGAGACCTTTAGGTCTCCATTCTCTTTTAATGGAAGGCTAAAGCCTTCCGCTACATATACTGTGCAATTTTGACCGGCTCAAAAAGCGTAAACTGTGGCCGTGTAGAGTATATTCACGTAGTCGCGTGATTTCTTTGTATTTAAACCTATCTGCGTTCATCTGTGTGAATCTGTGGCTGAGTAGTTACCCTGAAATTTTTACGCTACAGCCTCCCCGAACGCAGAATCGATATTAAAAGCCATAATCCAAAGATGGTGGCGATACTGAACCCGACAACGCCGAGCGCAGGAAAGCCAAAAATAAAAGGGCCTAAATCCGACCTGATTATAAGGGATGACCCGACGATAAGAGAGGCAACAACGAGTGAAAATGCGATCCGGTTTGATGACCTGTCCATCTCAAATATAAAATTTTCAAGACCTCTGTGTTCAAATCCAATGGCTGCCTTACCCTCTTTTATCTGCTTCATTATATCCCGAACTTCTCCGGGAATCTCCTTGAGAAGAGCAATCGCCTCCCCGCCGGAATCGAGGAAATCACCAATAACCCGCTTTGGATGCAGCCGCTCCAGCTTAATGCGTTTAATAAAAGGAGCTGCCTTTTCGGCCATATCAAAATCGGGATCCAGCACCAGACCCAATCCTTCCGCCTGAGCCGAGGCCTTAGCCATAAGGAATATATCAGGCGGAAGCCGCATCTGATGACGTGTAATCAATTCGAGCATCTGCTGGAGAATGTCTTCGATACGCAATTCCTTGAGAGTTTTATATAGATACAACTCCACAAAATCGGCTATATCCCTCTCGAGGGCGCGACGGTCCGGCTCTTTATCCCACTCTACGATTCTCAGCAGGGCGTCCGCTATCCTGGATTCATCCCGGCTGACATAACCGTGCACAATATCAGCAAAGTCTTCCCTTGCGCGGCGGTCGACGCGTCCCATCATCCCGAAATCAATATAACAGACAATGTTCTCCGGCAGGATAAAGATATTTCCGGGATGAGGATCGGCATGAAAGAAGCCATATTTAAACACCTGTTCGAGTATCAGGTCCGCCCCGCGAGAGGCTATTATCTTCCTGTCGAGACCTCTCTCGTCCAATTTACCGATATCGGATGCCTTTACGCCGTCGATAAACTCCATGGTAAGTATCCGTCCCGTTGACGCTTCCCTGAAAACACGAGGAACATAAACCGCCCCGTTGCCCATAAACTGCCGGGCAAAGCGTTCTGTGTTTGAAGCCTCGATCGTATAATCGATTTCCCTACCGAGGGAGCGGGAAAACTCTTCAACTATCCTGGTGGGACGATGTATCCCCCACTCCTCGACATGCCTCTCTATCAGCGTGGCGAGATGAAGCATAATTTCCATGTCCGTCTCGATAGTCGTGTGGATACCCGGACGCTGCACCTTAACGATGACATCTTCTCCGCTTTTGAGCCGCGCTCTGTGAACCTGACCGATGGAGGCCGCAGCTAACGGAGTCTCCTCAAATTCCTGAAACACAGTCCCTATAGAAGAGTCTATCTCACTCTCAACGATCTCCCTGACCTGAGAAAAGGGAAACGGGGGCACCTCGTCCTGAAGTTTTGACAACTCCTGTATAAATTCCACAGGGATAAGATCCGGACGGGTCGAGAGTATCTGCCCCATCTTTACAAAGGTGGGCCCTAACTCCTCAAGAGCCATACGCACCCGCTCAGCTCTGGTCAAGGCCTCCACCTGTTCCCTGCGTTTCCTGGAAACCATCTGCATGCCGATTTCAAGATACCGGCCTACCTTGAGCCTGTCCACCAGATCGCCGAA
>JAUWQS010000523.1 GCA_030610915.1 Pseudomonadota bacterium
TTTTGGGTTTAAATAGGCCCTGAATACAGGCATAACTCGGAAGCCATTCAGTGGCCGATGATTTATTCATATCAAATGTCTTAATAAGATGATCTATCAGTTTTAAAAATTCTTTGTCCTTTATCTGTCCCCAATCTATACCGGCAGGGTCAATTAAACATGCCTCTAAATAGCACCGCCTGGCAACATCCTGTTCTTTCCGTAAAATATAAGCGTCACCAAGATAACCATAAATCGCAGCATTATCAGGCGTTGCGAGAATGCAGGCCTGAAGGGATTCAATGGCCCTGTCATACAGCCCTGCTTGAATATAAACATAACCCATCGGAATGTTATTGAAAAGATAGGGCGCATCGGCCAAATTACATCGGGCAACGGCTTCGAGCAACTTTCTGAAAAAGGAGTTTTTAATGTCCGAGACGATATTATCAGATTCAAAGTTTACAGATTTCACATAGTATTCAAAAGACATCCATAATTCGTACAAATAGGCGGGCTCATCCGGGCAGTTGTTCGGGGCATCAGCAAAACCCCGGATCAGAAAATCGGCAAGTTTAACTTTACAGTCAATATCACCACTGTCTTTCCACATTTCCTTGCAGCGCTGAAAAGTCTTTTTTGCCTCATACAGATTGAGACTTGTCAAATCCAACACACCGCTGTTTAACAAGGTATATTCATCATCAAATAGTGAAAATTGTTCAGACATGACACCTTGGTTTGAATCCGGTTTCAATCCTTGTTTTATCTGTTTGAGATAAGTCCTGACATCCTTGCCCCAACCCTATCTCAAATTATCCTTATCGACAAGATCGTGACGAAATGCTCTTCTCGGCCGGGGCGCGCATGCATCAATTTCTTCAAAAAGCGAGTTTAATTGGTCAGCTTCCGGTTTATCATGTCAATGAAGAGTTGGAGACCCAATGCAGAGAAAAGAGGATTACATTTTTAAAATGGGGTATGGCCTCTATCCTGAATTCAAATTTTGAGGAGTTCTTCGGGGGTGTCGATAATATAATCCGGCTCCGTCGATATCAGCCTTTCTCTGGAGTGCCAGCCCCAGGTCACCGCGACAGTTTTGACGTTTGCCTCTTTTGCCTCTTTTATATCTCCCGCTGTGTCTCCTATATAGTAGGTGCTACCATTTTCGAAGTTCAATTCATTCATGGCATGGATAATTTTTTCACTCTTGCTGAACATAAATTCACATCCCAGCACATTCCGGAAAAAACGATCAAATTTATACTTTGAAAGCATCAGATTAATGGCATAGGCCGAGTTGGAGGAGATAATGCCCAGGATGTTGTTATTCTTAAGTTTTTTTAGGACACGTTCCAGATCGTAAAACGGAGAGACGTGATCATAATTTAATGTGGGCGCAACAGCCGCTGACGCCCTGGTAAACTCTGCGACATCGACCCCTTTTTTGCGGATGGCATCGTAAAAGTTTTCATCAAAGAGCGCGAGGAAATCGGCGTGATTTTTTATAGCCGGTTTCC
>JAUWQS010000024.1 GCA_030610915.1 Pseudomonadota bacterium
GAAGGCAAGGGCTCCGATGCTTTTCAGGGAAACAAGATCAGGAAGACATGTCTTCTTTAAATAGTCAGAACCGTAGTGAAGGATAGGAAAGGCAAGCAGGAAATTTTCAAGCAGCATCAGAGAGGGAACAGTAGAGGCATAAGCCAATTCCTTAAGCGCCATCATCATGTTGGTAAGCAAACCACCTTCACCTCCATATTCTTCGGGAAATGCGGACTTCAAAATACCCAATGATAAAAACTTTTCTTTGATGTGATCGGGAAGGTCTCCCTCTTCATCAATCTTTCTGTGGAAAGGCAAAAGTTCATTCCTTGCAAATCTCCTGATCGTCTTTTTCATCTCTGATTCTTCATAAGCAAAATCGTTTTTCATAAAAACACCCTCACCTCTCAAAACTACTCCTTCTGAATACTGGCTTCCTTTTTTAAGATAATATTTTTGATGTATCCGCGGTGAACAGATGTTGTTTCGCTTGCCGGTCTTCTTTGATTATTCCCATCCTTTCTAACTCTGTCAGGTGCACATAAGTCTCATTGATAGCCTGATATTTTTCAAACTCATGTAAATCTCTCCCGAAAATGTCGAGAGAAACCTCAAAGGTTGTCTTGCTGCCTCCCTTCAGGGAGTTGAGGATTGATTCAGATCGAAGGCGGTGATACTCCTTGATCTCTTTTATTCTTTCATCTAAATTTGAAAAGGGCTCTCCGTGTGCCGGATAGATCATTTCTACAAGCATGTCCTGTATCCTGGGCAACGAATTGAGAAAGCTGTGTAATAAAAGAAAATCCGGAGCACAGGGATCCGGGATTAGTGTGGGGATGATACCTGGCAGAATATGATCTCCTGAAAGGAGAAGACGTTCTTTTTGGAAGAAGAAGCATATATGGCCGCGGGTATGCCCAGGAGTCAAAATTACTTCAAAAGAGGTATTGCCAATGCTGACTCTTTGTTGATCCCTGAGAAATCTGTCTGCCTCGAAAGGTGCTGTGGCCTCTGCAAACCGGATGAAAAGATTTTTTGTCATATCGATTGTTTTTTCTGTAACTCCCTGCCGAATGTGTAGTGAATGAAGACGCTTTGAAAATGGATCGGTGTCTTTTCGATTGAGCATGGATTGGTAGTCGACCTGTGACATATGGATCGTTGCACCCGATATTTTCTTTATCTTACCGGCGATACCGCAGTGATCGGCGTGAAAATGGGTCAGGAAGATAAGATCTATATCCTGGATGGAGTGACTAATGGTCTTCAGAGAGGCGTCAAGCTCGGCAAGGGAGCCACGTAAATCAATGCCTGTATCGAACAACGCCACCTTCCCGTCATGAATCAATGCGTAAACGTTGACGTGGTTAAGGCGAAAAGGTAAAGGCAGGGTAATCATATAAAAATTTTTACGTATCTCCCGAATAGAGGATTTCAAGTCATCCATCCTGTGCCTTAGGCAACTATGATGGACTCGTAAAAAGTCGAAATTGCTCCCTCTCCCTCCCTTTAATCCACTCCCGCCAGGGGGGAATCTGACTTTTTACGAAACCGTCAACTATAAAATAATGTTATGAAGTGAGCTAAGACATCTAAAATTAAGATAACAGTTTCATTGTAATTTCATAGGTGCAGGCAAGTGCATCGCTCGACTGATCAAGCCTGGTAAGAGCCACCATGCCGGAAGTTGCCGCATAAACGTATCTATCATAATCCACTCCACCCAGGTCAGTGCAGTGCACCATCAAATACTTTTCAGCGACAAGTTGTATAATGCGACCTGCATTTTTATCCTTGGGATTTCTGACCATGTTGGTGATCATCTCCGGATGGATTTCCTTAATCTCTTTTCGCAAAGATTCCGCCACATCTTCTCCGCTCAACTCCTGAATGAATTGAAAAAGTTCTTTGACTGTCTGCATCTTAAGCTCATTTTTTGTATCTATGGAGGTCTTAATAAGGGCATGGAGAGATGGATCACGGCTGGAAAGCCGGCTTAATTTCCGGTAAACTGCATTTCTGACAAAGGCATATGTATTCTGGATCGATGTAGGTTGTGGAGTCAGGACGGCGATTTTTTTATCGGCAACAAGAAAAAAATCCAGTACGTTGAAGGAAGTTCCAGCTCCAAGATCAAGCACGATATAGTCTGCATCCAGCAAGGAGATATTCTGTATGATCTTTGTTTTTTGGGCAAATTGGAGATTTGCCAGGGAGAGAATCTCGCTCGCTCCGCTGATGAGGCGAAGATTCTCTATCTCTGTGTTGATGCAGATATCTTCTAATGAATTATACTTCTTTGTGATAAAGTCGTTGATGGTGCGAGGGGGACTCTTGATTCCGAGGAGGGTATGGAGATTGGCTCCGCCCAGATCAACATCCATGAGTATGGTTTGCTTGCCCATTCGGGCCAACCAGAAAGCCAGAAAAATACTTATGGTGCTTTTTCCAACACCTCCCTTTCCTCCGCCGACTGCCCATACTTTCGCACCCGGGTTCCCGCTTACTTTATCACTTTTTCCCATTTAACACCCTTCTTTGAGGAGATAGAAGCATCACGCGTAACTACTCAGGTTCACGGTTCAGGGTTAAGCTGATGGAAAAAGGCTCATCTCCGAGATGAATGCGGAGTTCCTCCGGCTCTTGCGATACGCAGACTGTTTTGCACGGAAGTCTGGAGTAAGCGCTATGTCGCCCTGGATGCGACCAACCGTTGAATAGTGAACCTGACAATCTGGGTAGTTACCATCACGCCTTCATAAGTGATTCCCACAGGTTGAAGATGAGATTATCAGCCTCGTTGCTTCCATAACAGTATTTTTTTAGACGCTCACGATCGAGCACTGTCATGTCTTTGAACTCTACACCCACTACTACGGTTGTTCTCTCTTCATCAGAAACCTCCTTGCTCCAGACAATTGTGCCAAGAATGTTGAGCGCCTCTTCCGCTTCAGGGACACTAACCTGGATATTGACGTCTCTGCCTACAATGTTGGCGGAGGGACCGGTCAGATACCTGGCGCCCATAACCACACAAGCCCCACCTAACGACATATTTCTGGTAATCCCTTCAACGATTAAAGGATTTTTGTTGCCGTCCCTGTCTGTGAAGCTTCTGAGCTTTATCTTTGTTGGAACTTCATATCGGACTATCTTCCTCACCGTGTGCGAAGAGCCTTTTTTCCCTGATTCAGACTGTGCCTTATACATCTCCTCTAACAGAAGTTCAACATTAGGGTATTCTCCGCAAATCTTCGTTAGCCTCAGTTTTGAAATTTTAACTAATTCCACACGGGTAATTGTGTCAATATCTGATCGAGACCTCTTTTCTTCTTCAAATGGATAGATATCGCCAAAAAAATCGTTTTCTGTCAGATCCGTATCGGATATTTTTCTGACCTCTTCTTCTGAATAATGATAGGTTCTTTTGTTTAATGCTCCCGACACAATAAAATTAATGTCGTTTTCCGCATCATAAAACTTTTTCACACGCTTGCCGGCGGATAAACGGATCTGCACCATTCCATCAATGACGGCTGCAATCTCGGGGTATGACATCTTCGCAAAAAAATTGTGAATGTGCATATCCTCGAATATGCCTTCACGAAGGGCTGAATGGAAGGCCAGGCCTTCGTGATACGAAGGCCTGGCGATCTGCCACTCCGAGATTTTGGACGCAATGGCCTGTAATGTCATGCCCACATCGATGAAAAGTCCAGCCGCTTCTCTGTATTCATCAACGGCGGCATCGAACGACTTTTCTCTTGCCAGCAAGTCGGCAAAGGCTTTATGGAATGCCGGATTCCCGGGGAAGATATCGAGCATTTTTTCAAATTCACCAATGGAATCTATCGCGATAGAACCGTCAAGAAAGCGATTGATGATGTGGCTTCGTCTCTCAACCTGATTGTTCAATGCTCACCTCCGGCTAAATAGTGCCTGAACGAAAACTGTCTTTTTCGCCCATATCTGCGTCAGACTCAAACTTTAATCCTCAAAATACTCAATGTATTCCTGCGGTTAAAATTTTCGTCTTCCTTGATCTGAACCAAAAATCCTATTTTTCGTTCGGGCACTAAATATTTTCCCATGCTTAACGTATCTGATGATGGCGTCTATACGCTCATTTATGGTCTCGCTTTTTTTATGAGAGAGGCGTATTATTTTATATATCGACTTAATCCTCATATCGAATTTCAGCAACATTTCAGATAGTTGGGCAATGTGTTCGCCCATGGATACAACCTGTTTCTGAATATCTTCCAATGTGGCGCCGGATGTGGCGGGAGATTGTTCGCTTTTAAACGCTTTTATCAGTTTTTCGAGGTCGTCTTTTTCCTCTTCCGAGAGTCCAACATTCAATTCTGTTTGAGTTTCGTCAACCATGGCGCTTTCTCCGATCAAGTTCGATCATACTTTTTCATTTCTTCCTTGATCTTGGAATCTATGGAAAATACTCTTTCATCCGATGTCCCATCCGAATCAAAAAATTTACCGGTATTTGTCGGATCAGTTGCGCGTATTTTCTGCAATAGCTTGAAACTCAGTAAGGCCAGAATAATGACGGTGATAACATTTAACATGACTAATACGATCAACAAAGATATCTGCAACCGGCCGGATTTGGAGGCGGGGGAAAGAGATTTGTTTTCTGCCTCGGGCGCTGTCAATATCCTGTCGAAAGGTTTCCGGGGCGTAAAAGCTGTTTGATCTTCATTCCCCCAGTATATGTCTAAAACAACCCGATCGGGACTGAAAAGAGAGAAAAAATTGAGTTTAAAATCTGGTGAAGGGAGGGTAACACTGGCGGTTAAATGGGGTCCTCGCTGGATAAGTTCAACGGCGCCAACCCGCCTGGTTCTCTCGTGAAATTTTTGGAAAGGTAGAGCCTCTGTGGTGGCGCTATCAAAAAAAACAAGGGAGAATTTCCCCTTGCCTTTTATAACAGGTTCCTGAAACCGGACATGACCATCGAATTCAAATACAATTCTTGTAAATGTTTTATGTTCGCCAATTCTGATATGTCTTAACTGAGCGGCTTCAGCCGGGATGACCTGCAGCCACATAATGGTTAAGGCACATAGCAGTGTTAACCATGCTTTCATGCTTGTCCTTTTGAAATTGCTACCTTTTTTACTGTACATAGTTATAACTATGCCACTATCCCGGATGAAAATTAATACAATGTGCCGGATAAGCAATAACCGGGAGAGTAAAAAAAAAATGATTGTATGTCAAGGAGATATCATATATCGGCAAATTCGGGACCGATTTTCTGTGGTGTTTGCATTCATATATACTATGTGATATTTCACTGTGGTATTTTTAGAGGTTGCTGTGACGGAAAAAATAAAAAAACCTGCCCTGTTTTTAATAGACGGCAGTAACTGTGTCTATCGCGCCTTTTACGCAATAAAAGAGCTTTCCAACTCGAAGGGACTGCCCACCAACGCCATTTACGCTTTTACCAGGATGCTTGCAGGGCTTTGCCGCGACAGGAAACCGGATTATATCGCAGTTATCTTTGATGTAAAGGGCCCAACCTTTCGCAATAAGATCTACGATCAATACAAAGCTACGCGTAAACCGATGCCCGACACCCTCATTCCGCAGATCCCTCGTATCAAGGATATTGTGCGGGGGTTCGGAATCCCTGTCCTGGAAAAAGAGGGCATGGAGGCGGACGATATAATAGGAACGCTTGCCAGTACCTATGCTCAAAAAGGAATAAAGACAGTTATTGTCTCCGGAGACAAGGATTTTATGCAGCTCGTGTCGAATGATATCGTTATGATCGATACGATGAAGGATAAGACATACGATATTGAAGGTGTCAGACAGCGCTTTGGGGTAGATCCTGAGAAGGTGGTCGAGATACTCGGCCTGATGGGGGATGCGTCGGACAATATTCCCGGCGTCCCCGGTGTGGGAGAGAAGACAGCTCTCAAATTGATAAGGGAGTTTGGCACGGTAGAAGAGGTATTGAGAAATGCGGATAAGGTAAAAAATAAAAGGGTAAGAGAAAATCTCACAGAGTATGCAGGACAGGCCAAGATGAGCCGGGAACTGGCCGTTATAAAGACAGATGCCCCGATCGAATTCGATCTTGAAAATTCGCGCCGCACGGAGCCGGACACAGATGTTCTCAGGAAACTGTACAAAGAGTTTGAGTTCTACTCTCTGATTAAGGAATTGAAGATTGAGGAGGCAGAGGATCAGGAGAAAAAATATAATGTGATCCTGAAGAAGGATGAGTTTGAGACGTTGTTGAAGAAACTTCAGGAAGTTGAGGAATTTTCTTTTAATCTTGAGCTGACATCGGATGTTCCGATGTTAGCCGAAATAGTTGGAATTTCCATCTGTCCTGTTAGAGACGAAGCATATTTAATCCCGATTTCAAATACTTATGAAGACGTTCCCGACCGGCTTGAACTGGAATATGCGCTGAAGAGACTGACTCCTTTTTTTTGCGATAGAGACAAAAAAAAGCATGGACATGATATTAAGAACTCGCTGATTGTTCTTTCAAGAAATGGCAGCGATCTGATAGGAGCCGGCTGTGACACGATGATAGCTTCCTATGTCCTGAATCCCACGAAGCACAGTTATGATCTGACCGATATTGTCATGGATCATCTTGGTCGTGAAATTACATCTAAAGAAGAATTGGTCGGAAAGGGTTCAAAGGCAATCGGTTTTGAAGCCCTTTCTCTCGACACGACAAGAGATTATTCATGTAGGAGGGCGGACGCAATTCTTGAGCTTTCCTCCCTGCTTTCCGGGAAGATCGAGAAAGGGGGTATGGGAGATCTCTTTTACGATGTGGAGATGCCATTGATTGGGATACTGGCCGCGATGGAGAAAAAAGGCGTCCTGATCGATGTTGGGCTATTAGGTGAGATGTCATTTCAGCTTGAAGAGCTGATGTCGCTCTCGGAGGAAAAGATATACCGGCTTGCCGGCGAAAGTTTCAACATCGGCTCACCTAAGCAGCTTCAGATTATTCTCTTTGATAAGCTTGGTCTTCCCAGGGGTAAAAAGACGAAGACCGGTTATTCTACCGGCGTCGACGTCCTGACATATCTGGCCCGGACCCATGAGCTTCCGGCAGAGATATTGGCCTACAGGAGCATATCGAAACTGAAGTCCACCTATGTCGATGCCCTGCCCGCGCTGGTCAACCCGGAAACGGGAAGGATTCATACTTCATATAATCAGGCCGTTACCGCAACGGGCAGGCTGTCGAGCAGTAACCCGAACCTGCAGAATATTCCTGTGAGAACGGTTGAGGGAAAAAGGATTCGGCAGGCCTTTATCGCTGCGGATGGCTGTGAGATCATCTCGGCGGATTATTCACAGATAGAACTCCGCGTCCTGGCCCATCTTTCCGGCGATATGACCTTGATCGAGGCCTTTAGATCCGGTGAGGATATACATACCAGAACCGCCCTGGATATCTTCGGTGTATTTCCCGAGATGGTCAACACCGATATGAGGCGCCAGGCCAAGGTGATCAATTTTGGCATAATTTACGGGATGAGTCCTTTTGGTCTGTCAAGGGAGTTAGGGATAAGCCGGAAGCAGGCAAAAGTATATATCGACGCCTATTTTCGCAGGTTCCATGGTGTCAGGGAATATTTAGACAGGACTGTGGAAAATGCGAGAAAGGATGGGTTTGTCACCACGCTCCTTAATCGCCGCCGGTATCTTCCGGAAATAAACAGCGGCAGCACTCCTCTTCGCCAGTTTGCCGAGCGCGCAGCCATCAACACCCCCGTACAGGGCACGGCCGCCGATCTGATCAAGGTGGCCATGAAAAATATCGCGAACCGTCTTACAGAGGGTGGATTCTCCACATCCATGATTATGCAGGTCCATGACGAGCTTGTTTTTGAGACCCCACTGAATGAAAAGGATGAAATCATGGATATGGTCAGAAGAGAGATGGAAGGGGTTCTTGATTTAAAGGTTCCGCTTAAAGTGGATATAGCCTCAGGCAGGAACTGGGATGAGGCGCATTGAAAGTGGAGGTAAATGTCAAAATTAAAAATGAAATAGTGAACGGGTGGCATGGACAAACTTGTTTGTCCGTGCGTAACTGCTCAGGTTGTATGCTATTAGGCTGAAGACTATCAGGCACGAACTACCCCTTCTACCTAAACAACCTGACTTTTGGAGATATAAGAATGGAAGAGAAGTTATTGAGCAAATCTTTTGATCCTCATGATGTCGAAGCAAAGTGGTACAGATACTGGCTGGATTGCGGTTATTTCAGAGCAGAGGATAAAAGCGAAAGGAAGCCCTTTTCAATAGTCATACCGCCGCCTAACGTTACCGGAATACTTCACATGGGTCATGCGTTGAATAACGTGCTGCAGGACGTTATTGTCCGGTATAAAAGGATGCAGGGATACAATACCCTCTGGATGCCCGGTATGGATCATGCCGGAATCGCCACGCAGAATGTCGTCGAGCAGCAACTGGCAAAAGAGGGGCTTACGAGGCATGATCTCGGCCGGGAAAAGTTCATCGAGAGGATATGGGAGTGGAAGGAGAAATATGGAGGGGCAATCATGCGTCAGCTCCGGAGTCTCGGATGCTCCTGCGACTGGCCGAGAGAACGTTTCACCATGGATGAAGGGTTGACAAAGGCGGTAAGGGAAGTGTTCGTAAGGCTCTATAACGACGATCTTATCTATCAGGGTAACTATATCGTCAACTGGTGTCCCAGGTGCCATACGGCCATATCCGATCTCGAGGTTGAGTATGAGGAAGAGGAGGGCGGCCTGTGGGATATCAGGTATCCCTTTGCGGATGGCAGCGGGGAGATTGTTGTTGCCACGACGCGTCCCGAAACCATGCTGGGGGATACCGCAGTCGCAGTCAATCCCAAAGACGAAAGATACAGAGACGCTGTCGGCAGAGAGGTGATCCTTCCTCTCGTCAACAGAAGGATACCTGTTATCGCTGATGATTATGTGTCCATGGAATTCGGTTCAGGAGCGGTGAAGATAACGCCTGCCAGTGATCCAAATGACTTTGCCATGGCGCAGAGACATGATCTTGAGATCATAAAGATTATGGATGATAGCGCGGCCATAAACGAAAATGGGGGCATTTACCGTGGACAGGATCGCTACGAATGCAGGGAGAATGTTGTTAATGACCTGAAAAAAGGGGGTTATCTGGCCGGAAGACAGTCCTACACCCACAATGTGGGCCACTGTTACAGATGTAAAACCGTTATAGAGCCGGCCGTTTCCAGGCAGTGGTTTGTGAAGGTAAAACCGCTGGCCAGGGCCGCCACTGCAGCCGTTGTCAAGGGAAAGACCAGGATAATCCCATCCACCTGGGAAGGAACTTATTTTGAATGGATGAATAATATTCGTGACTGGTGTATCTCGAGACAGATATGGTGGGGTCACAGAATCCCCGTCTGGCATTGTGAGGGGTGCGGGAATGTGATTGTTTCCGTGGATGATCCGGATAAATGTCCTGTTTGTGAAGGCGCTTCACTCCATCAGGAGGAAGATGTCCTGGATACCTGGTTCAGTTCAGCGCTCTGGCCCTTTTCGACTCTTGGGTGGCCGGAGCGGACAGAGGCCTTGAAAACATTTTATCCAACCTCCCTTCTCGTTACCGGTTTTGACATCCTCTTCTTCTGGGTGGCAAGGATGATGATGATGGGCCTTTACATCATGAAGGACGTCCCCTTTAAGCATGTTTATCTTCATGCCCTTGTCCGGGACGAGGCGGGGGATAAGATGAGCAAGTCAAAGGGAAACAGCATAGACCCCCTCGAAATGATAGAAAAATACGGAACAGACGCTTTCAGGTTCACGCTTGCGGCATTTACAACGCAGGGGAGAGATGTGAGGATGTCGGAGGAGCGGATCGAGGGCTACCGGCATTTTGTGACCAAGATATGGAATGCAGTGAGATTCTCCATGATGAACCTCGGAGATTACCTGTCTCCCAATGTGTCGCACACAGAAAGTACAGGAAATGATTACTCGCTCTGTGACCGCTGGATCAAGGATAAACTCAACAAGACCATAGGAGACGTGACGAAGCATCTCGACGAATACAGGTTTGGTGAGGCCGCCGGCAGTATATATTATTTTGTATGGCACGAGTTCTGTGACTGGTATCTCGAGCTGGCAAAGCCTGTCCTTTACAGCAAGGATGATCCCGCAAAGAGACTTGCCGCTCAAGAGACCCTCCATTTTGTATTGAAAACCTCTGTTAAACTCCTGCACCCCTTTATGCCTTTTTTGACCGAGGAGATCTGGAATAAGTTAGGGTGCAGCGAAGACTCCGTCATGATCAGCCGGTTTCCGGTGGTGGATGAGGCGCTTCGCGACCGGGATGCGGAAAAAAAGATGGGCGTTATCATGGATCTGATTGCCTGTATAAGAAACATAAGGGGCGAGATGAATATTCTCCCATCAATAAAGTTGAAGGTGGTTGTTTCCTCTCCCGACGAGGAGTTAATTCCCCTGATAACAGCAGGGGAGGACTACATTATCAATCTGGCAAATCTTGAAGAATTGACCGTCTCAGGCAAAATCGAGGAGCCAAGGGGCGCTGCCACCGGTGTTGCCGGGCATCTTCGGGTGTTTGTATTACTAAAAGGCACAATCGATGTGGCTGCGGAGAAGATAAGAATCGAAAAAAGGATCGGCAAGATCGACAGAGATATGTCCATAGTCTCCAAAAAACTTGCCAATCGCGATTTTATAGAAAAGGCTGCGGTCGAAGTGATAAAAAAAGCAGAGGCCAAGTTCAGAGAGCTTAAAGAGAAATCCGGCGTGCTTGAAGCCGCCCTTAAAAGACTTCAGGAGATGGACAGTAAAAAAACAGTGGACAGTGGACAGTGGACAGTGAACAGTGTGTAGTGAACAGTGTGTAGTGAACAGTGTGTAGTGAACAGTGTGTAGTGAACAGTATTTTCTGACCACTGACCACTAACCACTAATCACTGACCTTCAGCCTTCAGCCTAAACAACCTGAGTAGTTAAAATTATGCTTCAGAAACGTATCATACGCCGGCTGATACAGTCGGCCATTGAAGAAGATGTTGGTTCAGGTGACATAACCACCTCGGCTGTTCTCATGGGAAATGAGACCGGCCGGGCGCAGGCCATTGCCAAGGGGGATATGGTGGCGGCGGGGATGGATGTTTTTAAAGAGGTGTTTGTCTCTTATGACGGGGACATCAGGTTCAGGGATAATGTTGAGGATGGAGCTCTTGTCAAAAGCGGAGATATCCTGACGGAGATTTCCGGAAAGTTAGGGAGTATTCTTACCGCCGAGAGGGTGGCCCTCAATTTCCTGCAGAGGTTGTGCGGGATTGCCACATTGACGCGAAGGTACGTGGACGAAGTCAGGGGAACCGGCGCAAAGATTTTAGATACGAGAAAAACGACCCCCGGTCTAAGGATGTTAGAGAAGTACGCCGTTACTATAGGCGGCGGGTTTAATCACAGGTTCGGCTTATATGACGGCATCCTGGTCAAGGACAACCATATCGATGCCGCCGGTGGTATTTTAGCGGCCGTTGACAGGATCTCCGGAGGCGTTCCCCATACACTAAAAGTCGAAGTCGAGGTAAAGAATCTCAGAGAGGTCGAGGAGGCCCTCTCCGCCGGTGTGGATATAATAATGCTTGATAATATGGGGGCAGGGGAGATGAAAGAGGCGGTTTCTCTTATAAATGGGAGGGCTCTAATCGAGGCCTCCGGAAATGTAACGTTATCCAGGGTAAGGGAGATTGCCGAGACTGGAGTGGATCTTATATCCGTGGGAGCGCTTACCCATTCGGC
>JAUWQS010000411.1 GCA_030610915.1 Pseudomonadota bacterium
TCCCGAAGCGGCTTTATTAGCCGCTCTCCCAAAGGCGCCCGGCAGATATTCTCCCCTCAATTATCCCGAGAGAACCCGTCATAGGCAGGCTTATGTCCTGAACAGGATGGCCGAAGACGGGTACATAACCGAAGATGAAAAGGACGAGGCGCTGAAGACCCCTTTAAAACTCAAACAATCCGGACAAGAGGAGAAGATAGCGCCCTACTTTACTGAAAATGTGCGCCGGTACATTCAGACGAAGTATGGAAGCAACGTTCTCTATCGGGAAGGTCTCGAGGTTTACACCACCCTGAACATAGAAACGCAGAACGCGGCGCGAAATGCTGTAAAAAGAGGCCTTAGGGAGTTAGACAAGAGACAGGGGTACAGAGGCCCCCTCGAGAAAATCCCGATAGAAGAATTTGATTCCTTCCTGAAAAGAATGAATTACAGCATGGAAGAGGGCAGCATTGTAAATGCCCTTGTAACCGATATCGACAGCAAGGGAAAAATTGTCCATCTCAGGGTCGGCAATTCTCATGGTACTATGGCCTTAGAGGATATGGCCTGGGCCAGAATGCCAAATCCGGATGTGGCTTCAGGAAGTGTCAAGATCAAAGATCCTGCAGAGGCGCTCAATGTTGGCGATATAGTGGAGGCTCGAATACTTGAGGCATCAGAATCGGAAAACCCTCAACTGAAACTGGCCTTGGAACAGGAACCTGCCGTTCAGGGAGCGCTTCTCTGCATGGATGTGAAGACAGGTCAAATAAAGGCCATGGTGGGAGGAAGAAACTTTAAGAAGAGCGAGTTCAATCGAGCGACGCAATCGAGGAGACAGCCCGGATCCGCCTTCAAACCATTTATCTATGCAGCCGCATTCGACAAGGGTATGACACCGTCAACCATCATTATGGATTCCCCGATTATCTTTAAAGACACCCTGAAAGACAGTCTCTGGAAGCCACGAAATTATAAGAAAAAGTTTTACGGATCTACAACCCTGAGGACTGCCATTATCCACTCAAGAAATCTTGTAACCATAAAAACCCTCAAGGATATCGGAATAGATTACGCCGCGGATTATGCCGCCAATATGGGGATAACCTCCCCGATCACAAGAGATCTTTCCATGGCGCTGGGAACATCGGGACTAACCCTTCAGGAAATAGTCAGGGCATACGCTGTCCTCGCCAACCAGGGGAAAAAAGCGGAACCTTTTTTTATTAAAAAGATCGTTGACAGAACCGGTCATCTCTTTGAGGAAAACCTGCCGGAAATGGAGCAGGTTATGGATCCTAAAATCTCATTCATTACGACCTGCCTCCTTCAGGATGTGGTTCAGCATGGCACCGGATGGAGGGTCAAATCGCTTAAACAACCGGTGGCAGGCAAGACAGGAACGACAAACGACCTGAAGGATGCCTGGTTTATAGGATTTACCCCCTCTCTTGCCTGCGGGGTATGGGTTGGCTTTGACAGGGAGAGACCACTTGGAAAATATGAAACCGGCTCAAGGGCGGCAAGTCCAATCTGGCTCTACTTTATAAAAGAGGCCCTCAAGGAGAAACCCGTTGAATTTTTTCCTGTCCCGAAAGGGGTTGTATTTGCGAGGATAGATCCGGAAACGGGTCTTCTGGCAAGACCTGAATCTAAAAGGGCAGCATTTGCATGCTTCCTTGAGGGAACTGCCCCTTCTGAATACGCGCCGGAAGAGGAAAACCGGGAACAGGAAGATTTACTTGAATGAAACGTAACTGCGGAGGTTCAACGGTTCAACGGTTAAAAGCTATCAACCATGAACCGTGAACCGTGAACCGTGAACCTGTGTAGCTACAATTCTTTTGCCATTTTTGCACGAATTTTACGACTAAGGGACTAACCCTGACAAGCCGGAAGTTCAAGGGTGATCGTTTTTTGGCCACTGAACCGTGAACCTGAGCACTTATATTTTCCTTGATACCCCTTTTTTTCAATGATACAGGGAGAATCACGTAAGTAGTGTCTGAACGAAAACTAGGATTTTTCGTCAAGGTCAAGGAAGATCAAAATTTTAACCACAGGAATACATTGAGTATTTCGAGGATTAAAATTTTTATCTGACGCAGAGATTGGCGAAAAAGACAGTTTTCGTTCGGGCACTAAGTAAAAAGAGGTGTAGAGGCAACATAGATGATCTTAAATAATTATATCACTACATATCTTGTTTGCTCACTTCTTTCCATTTTTGTCGGACTTATCGCCGGGCTGAACGGTTTTTATATTTGGAAAAACTGGGATATCAATAACCCGGCGGAAAAACAATACGCCTTAGAAAAAAACGTCTATTTGATCCTGCATTCTCAGGTTATTTTATATGCACAGGTGAAGGAACCTCAAATGCCTGAAAAAGATTCACCTGTTTTTGGGTAACCTCACCCCAATGCCCTCGTTTCCCGGTATGTTCGAAGTATTCAATCACATCCAGCTCATCA
>JAUWQS010000294.1 GCA_030610915.1 Pseudomonadota bacterium
GATAGTGTTTGGCTGGGCCGGCCTCGTTGACGGGATAGTAAATCGCATGAAAACTGAAGTAAACTCTAATCCTTATGTCGTGGCCACCGGGGGAGTTTCAACAATTATTGCCCCGGAAACAGAGAGTATAGATGCAGTCGATGAGATCCTTACCCTGGAAGGGCTCAGGATAATCTATTTAAGGAATAGGTAACTACTCAGGTTGTTTAGGCTGAAGGCTGTTGGAAGGGAAAAGATGAACATCCAACATCCAACATCGAACATCCAACGTCGAATAATAATGATGTCGCTCCGCTCCTCAAATTATTCTAAAATCGAATACCGAACATTCAACTGCTGTTTCTCTTCTTTTCCCATCTTTTCTCATTCAAAAGTAACTACTCACGTAGTCAGGCTGAAGCTGTTGTAGGCTGAGTAGTCACTTTTGTAATTATTTAGCCACCGATCTACGCGGATCATCACTGGTATTTTTTCCTATTTCCTGTCTCCACGCAATTATTTCGTGTTTTCGCCCTTCCACCAGCGCGGGGACCAGCGTACCCTGAGCTTGTCGAAGGGCGAAGCCATTTCTGCAAGAATCTTACAATTAAGAGACTAACAGCCTTCAGCCTATCCACTTTGAATAGTCACGTGATTTCTTTGTATTTAAACCTATCTGCGTTCATCTGTGTGAATCTGTGGCTGAGTAGTTACATTCAAAATTCGATGTTGGACGTTCGATGTTCAATGTTCATTCTTTTCGGTTTTTCTCTCTTCGTGCCCACAGTCCTTATTGAAACAGGTCTTGAAATATCCTCTTCCCTTCTTATATTTCTCGACTAAAAACGGGGCGCCGCACTCGGGACACTCTTCAGGTATTGGTTTGTCCCACAGGGCATAGGAACACTGCGGATAGTTGGAACAGCCGAAAAATATTCTTCCCTTTTTTGTGCGTTTTTCACAGAGATATCCGCCGCACCCTTCTTCCGGACATTCAACCCCAACGCTTATCGGCATCGTGTTTTTGCAGTCGGGATAGCCGGAACATCCAAGGAACCTGCCGAACCTTCCCTCTTTTACAACCATTTTTTTTCCGCATTCGCTGCAGACGGTATCGGTTGTTTGCGCCTCCGCCTGGATGATCTTCCCGTTCTCATCCTCGGTAAAATTTGCGGTATTCTTACAATCAGGGTAACCGGAACAGGCAAGAAACTTTCCTTTTCTCCCCATTTTTATGACCATTGGGCTTCCGCATTTATCGCAGGTAAGGTCGGTGGGTGTCTCCTCGCCTTTGACATTTCTCATCTCCGTCTCGGCTTTCTTCAGATCTTCCTCGAAGGGGGTGTAAAAATCCCGCAGTGTGTCAATCCTCTTCAGTTTTCCCTCTTCTATCATATCCAATTGATCTTCCAGGGATGCGGTAAAGTCGATATCCAGTATCCTGGAGAAATTCTTCATGAGAAGTTCGTTGATCAGGATTCCAAGCTCGGTCGGGTGGAATCGTCTATTTTCAAGTCGGACATAGTCTCTATCCTGAATTGTGCTCAATATGGCCGCATAGGTGGATGGTCTTCCTATCCCTTTCTCCTCTAACTCTCTGACAAGCGTGGCCTCCGAAAATCTCGGCGGCGGCTGTGTAAATTTCTGTTCCGGCGTCAGGGAGAGAAGAGAGAGTGTCTCACCATCCTGAACTTCGGGCAGTGATCTGCCTGAACCATTCTCATTTTCCGCGCTGTCTCTTGTTTCAGTGTAAACAACGGTAAATCCCGCGAATTTCATAATGGCGCCCTGTGCCCTGAAGAGATAATCCCCCACTGATATATCGATGGTTGTCTGATCAAAGATTGCGGGATTCATCTGGCTTGCCACAAAGCGATTCCAGATGAGTTGATAGAGGCGAAACTGGTCACTGCTTAAATACTGCCTGATCTCTTTTGGTTTATAGAGCATGGATGCGGGTCTTATCGCCTCGTGAGCATCCTGGGACTTACGTGGAGATTTAAATATTCTGGCCTTTGCGGGGAGAAACTCCTTCCCGTAGTTTTCACCTATATGAGTCCTTGCCTCGGCAAGCGCCTCCGCCGCTATGCGGAATGAATCGGTTCTCATATAGGTAATAAGTCCCACAGGACCTTCTTTCCCGAGTTCTATCCCCTCGTACAGTTTCTGGGCGACACTCATCGTCTTTTTTGCCGGAAAATTGAACCTTCTTGACGCTTCCTGCTGAAGTTTGCTTGTGGTAAATGGCGGAGAGGGAGACCGCTTGATCTCCTTTTTTTTTAGTTTACTGACGATAAATGGGGAAGACCTGAGGTTTTTTAGAATGCTGTTTGTCTGGGCTTCGTTTTTTACCTTTGCCTTTTTCCCGTTGATCTTGATAAGTCGCGCCTCAAACTGAGGCGGGTTTGAACCTTCCAAGAGCGCTGTGATATTCCAGTACTCCTCCTGGACAAACTTTCGTATCTCTTCTTCCCTGTCGCATATTATCTTTACCGCCACCGATTGGACCCTCCCAGCGGAAAGCCCCCATTTTACTTTTTTCCAGAGTATCGGGCTGATCTGGTATCCGACAAGTCTGTCTAATATGCGCCGCGTCTGCTGCGCCTCGTATTTGTTATAATCAAGCTTTAAGGGGTTGCCGATTGCTTTCAGTATGGTGCTTTTGGTCAGGTCATTAAAGAGAACGCGATATATCTTTTTATTCTTTGCGCCTATCTCCTCAGCAACATGCCAGGCGATAGCTTCTCCTTCTCTGTCGGGATCGGGTGCAAGATATATGTTATCTGCGTTCTTTGCCGCCTTTTTCAGGCCGGAGACCACTTTTTTCTTCTTTTCGATGATATCGTAGGTCGGTTCAAAACCGTTTTGGATATCGATGCCGAGGGTTTTCTTAGGGAGATCTTTAACATGTCCCACAGTGGCCATAACATCATAGCCGGCCCCGACATATTTCTTGATTGTCTTCACCTTTGTGGGTGATTCAACGATTATAAGTGTGCCTGACATAATTGTCTCCTCAGCTTGTAAATGTTTACTGAACATTGAAATTAGAAATTGGAAATTTGGCCTCTATGTTTTTGTACTGTTGATGAATATATTCAATTTTGTTCCACTTATCAAAGTCATACCAGACCATATCTGATAACGCTTCTGCCGGTTTGCAAACATCCAGCTCGTAAGCTCGTTTCATCTCTCCCAAATTTCTACTTTCCAATTTCAAGTTTCAAGCCGTGAACGGCTACCTCAGCTTAAATATCTTTCCCGGGAGTTGCTCGATGTGTCCCTGCATCTCAAGGGTTAAGAGGGTACTTAAAACATCGCCGGCCTTAAATCCCGTTGCCGCTATTATCGCGTCCACACCCATCTGTTTTTTGGAGATAAGCTTTAATA
>JAUWQS010000403.1 GCA_030610915.1 Pseudomonadota bacterium
TGCACACAGTATATGTAGCGGAAGGCTTTAGCCTTCCACACGCATCGGCACGTAGCACATAGCGGAAATCTTTAACCTTATCTTAGAAGAGAATGGAGACCTAAAGGTCTCCGCTACATGGAATTCATGTATACTCTATAAGGAAAATTGTACCATAAAAGGCATGAAAGTCGGAGTTAAAGGATAGTTTTTTTGTGTGCTTTGTGGTGAAAAAATGCGACAGAAAAGCTCAAATTTTGGCCGATTACAGTATAACCCGTGAACCGTGAACCGTGAACCCTTGAACCGTGAACCCTTAAATAGTTTCTCTGCGCTCTCTGCGAACTCTGCGGTGAACGCTTATAAGGATATGTAGGGGGAATGCTTATGAACATAGACAAGATATTAAAATCCATTGACAATCTTCCCGCGTTTCCGGCAACGGTTCAGAAGGTCTTGCAGTTGACCGGTGATCCTGATTATTCCATGAGTGAGCTGGTCAAAGTTGTTGAATTAGACCAGGCAGTGACGGCAAATGTTCTCAGGATGTGCAACTCGGCGTACTTTGGTGTTCGATATAAGATAAGCGCCCTGCGTGAGGCCCTGGCTTACATTGGGGCGGACAATATTGTCCGCATAGTCAATGCCGCGGGAATCTCGAAGCTTTACAAGAAAAAGGTTAAGGGATATTATCCTGAAGCAACCGGGTTGTGGGAACATTCTGTGGGTGTGGCCCTGATGTCCCAGATTTTAAGCAGAAAGATATATAATCGTGAAGATTCCAGGGTTTTTACGGCGGGACTGCTTCATGATATTGGAAAGGTTGTGTTAGGAGAGTTTGTTTATGAGTCATTTCAGGAGATCATGGATTTTGTCTCAACTGAGGGGTACTCTTTCCTTGAAGCGGAAGAAAAGGTAATCGGCATCGATCATGCGCGGCTGGGCGGGAAGATAGCCTCTCTCTGGAATTTCCCACGGGAGATAACAGATCCTATTGCATTTCACCATCGTCCTGATTTGATGAAGGAGGGCGATAACGCCGATGTCTGGCTTGTTTATCTTGCGGATCAGGCCTGTCTGATGATGGGAATCGGCGGCGGCGCGGATGGCCTGGCCTACAGGGGATTGGGGGGGGTTATTGATAAATTCAAGCTTCGTCAGAAGGATTTTGAGGAGTGTATGGTCATGTTGTTGAAGGAGTTGGAAAAGGCGAAGGAGCTGGTCGATCTGGTGGAAAAAAGGTGAAAGGTGAAAAAACAGTGGACAGTGAACAGTGGACAGTGGACAGTGAACAGTATTTTCCGACCACTGACCACTAACCACTAACCACTGACCTCCGACCACTGACCTCCGACCACTAACCACTGACCACTGACCACTAACCTCCGACCACTGACCTCCGACCACTGACCTCTGACCTTCAGCCTAAACAACCTAAGCAAAGGGAGTTGCCATGTCTTTTAATGTGCTGATCGTAGATGATTCAAACTCAATGCGCGCCGTTATAAAGAAGATCATTTCAGTTTCAGGTTTCAAGATGGATCGATGTCTCGAGGCCGGAAATGGCAAAGAAGCGCTGGAGGCGCTGGCAAGAGATTGGGTGGATGTAATTGTATCGGATATAAATATGCCGGAGATGAACGGGTTTGAGCTGTTGGAGAATTTGAAGAAGGACGATCTTTTCAAAGAGATTCCCGTCATAATGATAACAACGGAAAGCAGTGAAGAACGTATGCGCAATGCTCTTGATCTCGGGGCGAAAGGCTTTATAAGAAAGCCTTTCCTGCCTGAGGAAGTAAGGAAAATTCTTTATGATGTTATAGGAGTGAGCAATGAAGGAGAGTATGAAGAAGATAGAGGAGACGATGAGACTTTCGATTTTTGAGGTCTTTGAAAAGATGTTCTTTCTCTTTCTCGAGCCTCTGAGTATTGAATATGGTGAATATGATATGAAGTCTTCCATAAGATTTGATGGCCGGGTAAGCGGTGAAGTCGTGATTTTACTTTCGAGGGATATCGTGAAGGCCATGGTTCAAAACATGCTCGGCCTTGGGAACGATGAGATTACAACACAGCATATGGAGGACTGTTCAAAAGAGGCTGTTAATATGATCTGCGGGAATTTCCTGAGCAAACTTGACAGCGCTTCGGTGTTTAATCTGTCGATACCGTCATTTAGTGAAAATCCCCCCTTACCCCCACTTAAGAAAGGGGGGATGGGGGGATTTTTAAGCGAAAATGCCTGCAGGATGGATTTTGATTCGGATGGCGGAAATATTGGCGTGGTTGTTGAGGTGGAAGGTGGAAGGATATAAGAATGTTTTTCCTATAGCCCTAACCCGGACAAGCCGGAAGAGCTCACAGTTCGTAGCTACCAGCTATGAGCTGTTTTGTCGTCTCTGCGGTGAACGCTTACTAAATTCTCAATAAATCAGGGGAGGGAAGGTTTTAACCTCCCGATATGGGCGCCCATCGACAAACTCAGGGTACCGCGGACCCAGAGCGTGTCGAAGGGGCTACCCGAACATGTTGAGGTATTAATGTTAAACGGTGATAACTTTTAA
>JAUWQS010000164.1 GCA_030610915.1 Pseudomonadota bacterium
TAAGGTGGACCCACTTGTCAAGACAATTTTTAGAGATATTTAAGTTACACTTTGGGGTCTGAAGTTACTTGTTTCGGAAGAGAGAGATGTGGGCATCGTTCTCTTCCCCCTTCACCTGATCTTTGAAAATAGACCTCCGCGGGAGTCATATAATTGAGAGACTGGTGGGGTCTCTCATGGTTGTAGAAATTGAAGTAATAATCAATCCCCCGTCGTCCTTCAGAGACACATTGATAATCCCTGATGTAGATCTCTTCATACTTGAGAGAGCGCCATAGTCGTTCGGTAAAGATGTTGTCCATACACCGTCCCCGACCGTCCATACTGATGTTGATCATCTTTCCTTTGAGCATGTCAGTGAAGGCGGAGCTGGTAAACTGGGCGCCCTGGTCGGTATTGAAGATTCCGGGGGTGCTGGCCACAAAAGCCTTCTCCAGTGCCGCCAGGCAGAAACCAGTCTCCATCGTGATCGAGGTCTCCCAGGCGAGGACATACCGGCTGAACCAGTCCATGATCGCCACCAAGTAGAGCCAGCCGCGGTGAAGCCGGATGTAAGTGATATCCGCCGCCCAAACCTGATCCGGTTGCGTTATAATTAATCCTCGGAGCAGATAGGGGTAAATGGGATGATCTGCACCGGGCCGGCTCAGATGAGGCTTCGGATAGATCGCCTCCAGGCCCATCTTCCGCATCAGTCTCTGCACGTGTTTCCGGTTCACCGGACAATCTTTCCTTCTCAGGTGAGCCGCCATCTTCCTGGAACCGTAGAATGGCGTCTGAGTATATTGCTCGTCGATCATGCGCATGAGCAGCAGATCGTACTCATCCACCACCGGTTTATAGTAGATGCTGGAGCGGGAGATGCCCAGAAGCTCCGCCTGATGGCTGATGGAAATCTCTATATTCGTATTGTCAATGAGCGATACTTTATCCCTATGGGGTAAGTCCAGATTTTTTTTTAAGCCAATCCAAGTCAACCTTCTGCTGACCGATCTGGCGGTAAAGCTCGGCAATCAGTGTCTCGTTGTCCTGTTCTTTTCCTTTTCGCCTGTCGCTGAACAGATCCAACAGACCCTTCAGGACAACCGCTTTCCAGTTCCGAATCTGGCCCGG
This sequence comes from Pseudomonadota bacterium, assembly GCA_030610915.1. Next base: position 1,114 of record JAUWQS010000164.1, read on the forward strand.
ATGTACCTGATACAGGCTTGCTAGTTCGGCGGATGTCTTTTGCTCTTTGATCGCCTCCAAGGCAACCTTGGCCTTAAATGAAGGCGGATAACTCTTGCGCATTCGTTCCACTTGGACCTCCTCTTTTGGTATCCCAAGTGTAACTTATCACACTGTCCAAATTTCGGGGTCCACTATAGTCCGCCCAGTCGAATGTTTCCCGCGCGCTTCCCCAGGAATGGAATCGTGCGTAGCGATCAAACTCAGCACGCTTAAACCACAGGAAAAGATATTCGGGTAAAAGAACGGTCTTGTCAGCGACCCCAAACACACAGTACGTACTCGATACAATGCAGTCTGAATCTTCCAATATGGCAATGGAAAGTTTGTCCCCGTTGCGTGAAGTGACGGTGACATAGCCAAACTGGCGGGGATGGATCAACTTATAGCTGGCCAGATTAAGTTTGTCCTTGTCGGACTTTGAGGGCATGAATTTCTTTTCAACGCTGATAGCTCGCAGATTGTCATTCTTCAAATCCCCGTTTCGTTCATCTGACTGGTAGATATAATCACCAAGCAATTTATGAGGTTCGGAGTTCTTTAACGCCTCTAAAAACGAGTCGCAAATTAGTTGCAGATCGCTGAGACTCTTTTCATAAGCCTGCTGGTTCTTTTGCAAAGCCTTGTACAAAGCCACATATTCCCGCTGCTCGTCGATGTCGGGGATAGGCAGCCTTACCTCGCACATATCTGCCCAATCAAAAGTTTCTCGTGCACTTCCCCAGGAATGGAACCGCGTGTAGCGATCAAACTCTGGGCGCTGAAACCAGAGGAAGAGGAATTCTGGCAACAAAATACTTTCGTCATTAACTTCAAAAACACAATAAGTGTTTGATACGATACATGGCTCGTTTTCACAAATCGCAATCGATATTTTATCACCATTTCTTGATGTGACTGTGACATACCCAAATTGGCGTTTATCAATTATTTTATAGTGATCAATGCTAACGCCATCCATATTGGCTTTTGAGTCAATGAACTTTTTCTGAATAGAGATACCTTGAAGAAATGTTTCCTTCAGGCTCTTATTCCTCGCATCAACCAGTTGGATATAGTCTCCAAGGCGTTTGTAATCAGATTTCATAGCCCAGTCCTTTGAATGCCTTCTTCAGCTCCGACTGGGACTCGGCCTCCTCGGCGAGAATGGCCTTGAAGGTCTGCTGGATGCGCTTCATCTCCTTGTCGAAATCTATCCCGCTGTCGCGATCAACAAACTCGATATACTTGCTGGGCACGAGCGAGAAGTTGTTGGCCTTGATTTCTTCCTCAGTGGCAGCGTAGCAATACTCCGGGATGTTCTTATATCTCTTGTCGCAATCAATCTGCTGCCAGTTGTGGAAGTTGGCGGCAATGGCGCCGACGTCTTCTGGCGTAATGTGCACAAACATCTTTTCATATTCCGAACCCCAACGCCGGAGATCAACAAAGAGAATTTCGCCGTTTCTGTCGCGATACTCCTTGGTGACGCCATTCAGCCTGGCCGTCCGCTTTTTTTTGTTCTTATTGAGAATCCAGAGCGTTACGCTGATATCGGTGGTGTAGAACATGTTTCGTGGCAGGACGATGATGGCCTCGACCAAGTCATTCTCGATCATCTTGCGCCGGATTTTGTATTCCTCCCCCCCACCGGACAATGCGCCGTTCGCCAGAATGAACCCCGCCACGCCATTGTCGGACAGCTTGGAGACCATGTGCAGAATCCAGCCGTAATTTGCATTGCTTGCTGGAGGCACATCGTAACCGGCCCAGCGGGCATCGTTGGTTAATTCATCAGCCGCCCGCCAATCTTTCAAGTTGAAGGGCGGATTGGCCATGATGTAATCGGCTTTGAGGTCTGGATGCTGGTCGCGTGAGAATGTATCGGCGGCCACTTCACCCAGATTCCCGGAAATTCCCCGAATTGCCAGGTTCATTTTCGCCAGCTTGTAGGTGGTGGCAGTGTATTCCTGCCCGTAAATGGAGATGTTCTTGGTATTGCCCTGATGAGACTGAACAAACTTCATGGACTGGACAAACATCCCGCCCGATCCGCAACACGGGTCGTAGATGATGCCTATATACGGTTCAATCATTTCCGCAATCAGATTGACGATGCTCTTTGGCGTATAGAACTCGCCTTTCCCTTTGCCCTCCTTGATTGCGAACTTCCGCAGGAAATACTCATAGATACGACCAATGATATCCTGCTCTTTGTCCTTGAGCGTATGGATGTTGTTGATGGTGTCGAGCAATGCCGCCAGCTTACTGACATCGAGATTCAGGCGGGAAAAGTAATTGTCCGGCAAAGCGCCTTGAAGGGCCTTATTGGTTTTCTCAGCAGTATGCAGGGCGGTATCAATCTTTACTGCGATGTCATTCTGTTTCGCATTCTTGACGAGATAACTCCAGCGAGACCCTTCCGGCAGGAAAAAGACATTCTTCATAGTGTAGAATTCCACCATGTCGATGTACTTTCCTTTTCCTTCTTCTATTAGCTCCGCCCTGCGATGTTCAAAGCGGTCGCTGGCGAATTTGAGAAAGATCAGCGCCAGAACGACATGTTTGTATTCAGAAGACTCGACGCTGCCCCGCAATTTGTCAGCGGAATCCCAGAGGGTTTCCTCTATGCTCTTCGAGTTCTTCTTACCAGTTTGTTTTTTCGCCATGATCTGCCTTTCCTGATTGAGTATGAGTCCCCTGCCTTCGCATCGGTATCTTGAGAGCTAACGTTGAACCAACCTGCAGCGGGGTTGTTCCCGCTGTCAGCGTTTAGTGACTGGTTATATTTATTTCAGTCATTTTGGACATTTAGATAAATCTCGTGCGAAATAATATTCCTTAGCCCCCGCAATAGAGCAAGCATTGATGGTTGCTATCTCAGATTCACCGATCTCATCATTATCGCTCTGTGAGAAGAAACATAGATTGGGTGTTAGAGGTAGCATTCTAGAGTTTGGTGATTGGTCTGGAACAATAAATTCACCTTTGACATTTTTCAATATTCCCCACTGCGCATTCTCCATTTGCTCTCTTACAGCAAAGAGATTTGATTGGATACTATTACCAGTAAGACTTCTCCCTGGGATAGTTAAGTCTGGTCGGATGGCTGTGATGCCATGCTTTTCTAATTCTTCTTGTTCATCTTGTGTAAACTTAACTGCAACATCAATCGCGTCTAATATCTGATGATCTTGGACTGGTTGATCCTTCCAATGTGCGCGAATATTCCATAACGCGAACATATCTGTGACTATGGCTTGCTGGTTGGGGTTTAAATTGATTGTAGGGTTAGAAATAACCTCATCTGCAAGTGTTTTGTACTTATCTTCAATCTCTTTCATAAAGACATGTTCTGCTCTTTGATCCCATGCTCTTTTAGCACAAAATATTTTAGCATCAGGCTTAGCCGAGATTATCTCAAGTTGAGCCAAGTTAAATAGTTGTACTCTGCCGTCATTACCAATGAATCGTTTGATGCAGCTAGCCGGAAAGCAGTGTTGATTTACAGTTAATTGATGAGGATTTCCTTTTTGTGTTTTTTCGTAATCCATAATGGATGCTCATTAGATTTAGATGAAAATATAACGCCCAGGATGAGGAGCGCGTTTTTTGCGACTGCTCAATCCGTTTGATGGCCTGAGCTGGGGAGTCTCCCAAAGTTACGTTAAAAGGAGCGCTCCTCATCCTGGGCGATGGCGCCCCGAAGGGGGGCCATCGGCCGAACTCACCTGCCGCCAACACTGCGGGGCACTGACCTTGAATAACCACCTGCTTTGATGCGGGGCAGAGCCTTCCAGAAATCGCGCGCTGTTGGCGGTCAGGTTCCGGGTAGAAGCACCGGTTACCCGGCGCTCCCCCCACAGACCCGTACGTGAAGATTTCCCTCATACGGTTCCTCGGT
>JAUWQS010000004.1 GCA_030610915.1 Pseudomonadota bacterium
AGCTCAGTCGAGTCGTACAAAAGCATGAAGGCCGAGTTTCCAATTTCTATTTTCTAATTTCAATATTCAGTAAACGCTTACCGTGGATCGAGACCAACACTTTAAAAATGTAATCCCCTATTTATTGAGCTGATACGAAATTACCCCTCTATTTTCCCGCAAGCATTAATGCTACAGCCAAAGAATCTACGCTCTGGGCTCAGTTTTGGTTGGACAGGGGCTTGTCCCGTACCCAGGTAACTTATGCAAGAGGGCTTGGCGATGGAATTGTCGATGAGCTTAAAGAATTACTGGAACATCCTCAAGTGTGTGTAGCAGGACTTGTTATCGACAAAGTCGATAAGATCATGCATGGAATGGAACTTGGAACTGCCGGAATGCACAACCAGGTACGCCAATGGGCCATTCAGGGCTATATGGTTAGACTCATTGACATTTTGTTCAATCTTCATTTTAATATTTGGATCACATCAGACCATGGAAACATTGAGGCAGAAGGATGTGGCCGACCGGCAGAGGGCGCTGTCGCAGACCTGAAGGGAGAGCGTGTCCGAGTCTATCCGGACCATGCACTGAGATCTAAAGTTAAGGAAAGATTTCCTGAGGCTATTGAATGGCCGTCCATTGGGCTTCCTGAGAATTATCTGCCACTTATAGCCCAGGGGCGTTCTGCCTTTATCCAGGAAGGAAAACGGACAGTGTCACATGGCGGAGTTTCCCTTGAAGAGGTGGTTGTTCCGCTTATTCAAATTGAGACAGATGCTGCTGAAGAATCAATACAGAAACAGGAGCGAACGTGAGTATGAAAATTGGTTTCAGTCAGCGTGTTCAGTTAGAATGGCTTGAGCATACAGCGCAACTTTTTCTTGGGGGGAACAGCAAAACGCAAATAGAAATGGCCCTGCAAGACACGCTGCATGATAAACTTTCTGTCGGAAGTAACACCCGGAGAAACAGTAGAGAAAAAGCTATTACGATTCTCATGAAAATCTGGGTGACTGTACCCAAGCATCGGGAACCGTTCCGGGATGATGCTGTAAATCTTTTGAAACAATTACCCGAAAGCAGCCATCTTCCAATCCACTGGGGAATGTCCATGTCTTCCTATCCATTTTTTGGGGTCATTGCCGAGGCAGTTGGTCGGTTATTCAAACTGCGAAGTGAAATCGCGTCATCCCAGATTCAAAGACGTATCAAAGAGGAACTGGGAGAGAGAGAAACTGTAGCACGGGCTACCAGGCGTATTCTCAGATGTTTTGTAGATTGGGGTGTATTGCAGGACACTGGGGAAAGAGGAATTTATAGAGCAACGCCGCGGCTTCCGGTTAAAGATAAAAGACTAAAGAGTTGGCTTATTGAAGCAGTATTGATTTCATGCGGATTCAATTCTCTGCCACTCAGAAGCGTCTTTGAAAAACCGGTATTCTTTCCCTTTAAGATCAAACAGATAACATCAAGGGAACTGGAAAGTAACTCCCAACTGGATTTCTTTCGTCATGACCTCGATGAAGACATGGTGACAGTGAGGAAGGTCAGAGGGGCGCGTCCACAGTCTTGACAAAAGGCTTCTTTCTGTGTATCCGTTCACCGCAGAGAGCGCAGAGGCGACAAAACAATTAACTTCAGACCTCGTTAACCCCGATGATTTCAAAAACTAAATTTGACACTTTTTTTAGAATAGTATCCATAATATCAACATGATACAAAAACCTCACACGTGCGCCTTAAAATTGGACATAAGCATAAAACATGCCAATGCTTATAACTATCTGTATTTAAGGGACTAAAGGTATTTCGCCTCGAAGCCGTCCGCGCCGGCTTCAAAAAAGCGTGGCAGGAGCGTAATTACCAAATAATCATCGACGTTGCTAAAAAAATACCCGATAATATTCTTCAGGAAGACCCCAAGCTGCTGATGTGGTATGATCAGGCGGTAACAAGAAAAGGAGAAGACACATGACAGACTGGAAATGGAACGGTTCGCGGTGGTGGAAGTTTGACTTTCATGCCCATACTCCAGCCTCGGATGATTACGGCAAGGGCTCAGATCAGGTGACTTTCAAACAGCGCACACCCAGGGAGTGGCTGCTCGGTTACATGCGAGCCGACATTGATTGCGTTGCGATCACGGATCATAACACCGGAGCGTGGGTTGATCTCGTTAAGACGGCTCTCAGCGAACTCGAATCGGAGCAGCCTGTGGGGTTCAGGCCTATTCACGTGTTCCCCGGCGTAGAAATCTCGGTCAACGGCGGCGTGCATCTTCTGGTGATCCTGGGGTGCGATAAAACGACATCTGATATCGACTCTCTCCTCGGCGCCGCGGGATTCTCTGGAGCAAAGGGTTCAAGCGACGTTGTCACAACCAAGTCGTTCGTCGAAGTAGTTGATGCTGTCGCTTCGGCCGATGGAATTTCGATTCCCGCCCATGTAGATGAGGGCAACGGGCTTTTTCAAGTGATGGGTACGACATTGCAGCAGGCATTGGACTGCGAAGATATCTTCGCCATGGAGCTAATGACCCCGTCGTTTCAGAAGCCACAGACCTACATAAACAAGAAACTAAACTGGACCGAAATCCTTGGGTCGGATGCCCATCGTCCTTCCGGTAACGTGGGACAGCGATATCCCGGTAGTCACTTCACCTGGGTCAAGATGGGTTCGCCCAGCATCGAGGGGTTGCGGTTGGCTCTCCTGGATGGTTCACTCTCCGTGCGTCGGTCTGACCAAGAGACGGGCAACCCGAACGAGTACGCATCGCTGGTATTGGAATCCATAACAATTTCGCAAGCACGTTATTTGGGTCGCTCACAATCCTTCGTTATCGGGTTCAACCCCTGGCTCAATGCCATCATCGGTGGCAGGGGCACGGGAAAGTCGACCATCGTCGAGTTTCTTCGCATTGCCCTGCGGCGGGGGGATGAACTGCCGGACGATTTGAAATCAGAGTTTGAAAAGTATGGACGTGTTTACCCGGACAGAGAAGACGGTGGTTTGCTCACAGACAACGCTGCGATCAGGGCGATTTATCGCAAGAACGGTTCTCGGTTTCGTGTCCAGTGGAATCCTGCCGGGGACCTTGAACCCATTGAACAAAAAATCGATGGAGAATGGCGCCACGCAGAAGGCGACATTCGGCAACGGTTTCCGGTGCGGATTTACAGCCAGAAACAGATATTCCAGCTCGCGAAAACACCGCTTGCGTTGCTCAGGGTTGTCGACGAGGCTCCAGAGGTCAATCGCCATTCCTGGGCCGAAAGATGGAGTGAGGAGGAGGGCCGATTCCTTTCACTGCGGGCCAAGGCGAGGGAAATAGAGGCTGGTCTCGCCGAGGAGCCACGTCTTCGAGGAGAACTCGACGACGCGAAACGGAAACTGGCCATCTTCGAGCAGGCAGGACATGCCGATGTCCTTAAAGCCTTCCAAAAACGGAGCCGGCAGCAACGGGAGGTCGAGGCATGGGAGGAAGGCTGGACTGGTGTAGGAGCGCAGTTTCATGAAGTCGCAGCCGAAATCGTTCCGGACCTTCTCGACGAAACTACCTTCGATCCGGATTCAACGGAAGACACTGAATTGCGTGAGCATGCTGCCAAGGTACACAACCACTTGGATGAAATCCGCAAAGCGGTTGAAACTCTTGCGTCTCAAGCGAATGAAGTTCTCGCCGAGTGGCGGAAAAGCAGGGATGAATCGTCCTGGAAACAGAGCGTTGACGCTGCTGCACAAGCCTATCAAGAATTGCGAGAGAATCTTGCCCGAGAAGGGGCTGGCGATCCTGCGGCTTATGGCGAGTTCGTACAGCGCCGGCAGGCCATCGAGCAGCGGCTGAAGGAACTGGACGAGCGTAAAAAACAGGTCGAAATCCTTAAAGAGCAGGCAGATGCACACTTGCAGCGACTGGTGGAAATCCGCCGGGAGCTGACCGAATCTCGCAGGGAATTCCTCAATTACGTCCTAAGTGAGAACCGGTATGTCCGGATACGGGTCGTTCCTTACGGAGCCAGTGAGATTGTCGAAGCTGAGTTTCGCCGATTGCTTCAAAGGGAAGACGGAGGTTTTGAGAAAGATATTGGGTCGCCGGGGGGCGAGGGGTTGCTTGGCGAGCTTTATAGGAACAGTAACGGCACCGAGGACATTGAACAGAATCTTGTGAACATCAAGGACAAGATCAGGAAGATTGCCTCGGACCAATGCGACTCGGGAACAGTGGCAGACCGGCGTTTCGCGACTCACATAGGTAAACTTCAGCCCGAGGTCATTGATCGCCTCGACCTGTGGTTTCCGGATGATTCACTCGACGTCCAATACAGCTCAACAGGCGATGGACTGCATTTCCGATTGATTAAGGAGGGCTCGCCCGGTCAGAAAACCGCGGCGCTCCTGGCTTTTTTGCTTTCCTACGGTGATGAACCGCTGATCTTGGACCAACCAGAGGATGATCTGGACAACCGTCTGATCTATGACTTGATCGTGACGCAGTTGCGGGAGGTCAAATGCCATCGGCAGGTGATCGTGGTAACGCACAACGCTAACATCGTCGTTAACGGTGACGCGGAGTTGGTGGTTGCTCTCGCCGCGCGCGGCGGGGAAACACAGAAGGAGTGTGAAGGCAGTCTTCAGGAGAGTCTTGTCCGGCAGACGATTTGCACGATTATGGAGGGCGGGAGCAAGGCCTTCGAACAACGCTATCGCCGCATTGCATTGGAGGGACGTCATGTTTGACAGCCAGGAAGAATTACTTAGAAAAATACGCCTTGGAGAAGATACCCCCTTGGAGCTTAAGGCCGTTCGTTTCCGCGGACAAAAAATCGCTGGTCCTTCGCGTGATGACCTTTCCGATGAGATAGCAGCTATTGCGAATACTTTCGATGGAGTTCTTCTGCTTGGTGTTGACGACAAGACCAAAGAGATTGTCGGGATACCTGTTGATCGGTTAGATGCGGTCGAGCGGTATGTTTTCGAAATTTGCGAACAAAGCATCAAGCCTCCCGTCGTATTCCGCTCTTTTCGCATAGAGCTTCCTGACAACACGGGAGCATTACAGCCCATCCTTAAAGTGGAGATCCCGCGTAGTCTATTTGTGCATGAAAGTATGGGGGGCTACTTCCATCGTCAGGGAAGTTCTAAACGAAAAATGCCCCCTGACTATCTTGCCCGCCTGTTTCAACAACGCAGCCAGGCCAGGTTGATTCGATTCGAAGAACATCCGGTTCCTCAATCGGGTATGAACAATTTATCCGAGGAATTGTGGAGAAAATATACCGCCCGATTCGATGAGCCCTCGGAGATTATCCTGCTAAAGCGAAATCTGTTGTCAAAAGAGGAAAGCAGCACTGTCCGCGCCTCGGTGGCTGGTGTATTGCTTTGCTGTGAACACCCGGAGTACTTTCTGCCCAATGCCTTTATTGAAGCTGTGCGCTATCGGGGAATAAGGCAAGACTCCAATTACCAGGCTGATGCCCATAAGATTTGCGGACCACTGGATCAGCAGATCACACGGGTCATGGCATTCCTGAAGAGGAATCAAACTATCATGGCGATGAAGGAACCATATCGGGTGGAAATTCCGCAGTTTAGCGAAAGGGCAGTGTTCGAGGCGGTCGTTAATGCAGTGGCACATCGCGATTACTCCATCTTTGGATCAAAAATCCGGTTCTTCATGTTTGATGATCGGCTGGAAATCTACTCACCAGGCACCCTACCGAATACAGTAACCGTTGACAGCATCGCCCTACGCCAGGCGACCCGGAACGAATTGATCACAAGCCTGCTTGCTGAAACACCGGTAGCGGAAATGATTGGCAATGTGGGACGTGGTTTCTACATAGAAAAGCGGGGCGATGGTGTTCCAATCATTTTAAATGAGAGTGAAAAACTCTCTGGAAAGAAACCGATTTATCGACTTATTGATGATTCCGAACTTTTACTAATCATTTATTCCGCAAAATCAGATTAAGGGTTTATATTATAATGATCGACTCTCTAAAAATCACACAAATTGTTTTACCGCTGGCCTTCCTCGCAAGCGGATTCCTGATCGGGCTGATCTCTGAAAAAGTTGTCCTCAAGACTCTTAAAAAGATGGCTGAGAGGACGAAATGGGAAGGCGTTGGGATATTCATAACTGAGCTGCGCGGCAAGACCTTGCTCTGGTTTATCATTGCGGGTATTTATGGCGCATTGCTCAATATACCGATAAGTTCGGACATTACCAATATTATTAAGAAGATTCTGCTGGTAATTGTCATAGTTTCTGTGACGATGGCGCTGGCAAAAATTGCAGTCGGTTTTGTTAATTCTTATGTCAAAAGAGTAAAAGGCGTTTCATCTTTAACCTCGATATTCGCAAATGTGACAAATGTTCTTGTTTTTGCCGTAGGCGTCCTGATCATACTCCAGGCCCTTGGAATTTCTATCACGCCGCTGCTTACCGCTTTTGGGGTTGGAGGCCTTGCCGTTGCCCTGGCTCTTCAAGACACTCTCTCCAATCTTTTTTCCGGGTTTCACATCATAGCCTCAAAGCAGGTGGAACGTGGCGACTATATCAAACTTGACTCGGGTGAAGCAGGTTATGTTATTGATATAGCATGGCGAAATACAACCATAAGGGCAATTTCCAATAATATGGTGGTTGTGCCCAATTCCAGGCTGGCCTCCGCCATCATAACAAACTATTGTCAGCCCGAAAAAGAGATGGCAGTGTATACAGAGGTTGGTGTCAGTTACGACAGTGATCTTGAAAATGTGGAAAAGATTACTATTGAAACGGCGAGAGAGGTAATGAGCAAAGTTCAGGGGGGCATTCCCGGATTTGAACCTTTACTCCGCTATCATGCCTTTGGCGATTCCAGTATTAATTTTACCGTGATACTGCGTATAAGCGAGTTTATTAACCAGTATCTTGTCAAACATGAGTTCATAAAAAAACTGCATGAACGCTATAAAAAAGAAGGTATCAACATTCCGTTCCCAATCAGAACTGTCTATATGCAGGAAGAGAAAGAGGAGAAGGCGATATCCGCTATCAAATCGAAGGGGATTCCCTGACCCTGAATGAGGTTTGGTGAAACGGCACATGAAGATATGGAAAGGTAAACGAGTCGGCTTGGCCCTGGGAGGCGGGGGCGCTCGTGGGCTCGCACATATAGGGGTATTGAAGGTACTTGAAGAGGAGAGTATTCCCCTTCATATTATTGCAGGCACAAGCATCGGCGCTCTGGTGGGCGGGGCCTACGCCAGTGGTATCACACCAGCCGAGATGGAAAAAAGAGTGGAGGAGTATCTAAACAGCCCGGAGTTTCAGTCCTCAGCCATAAGCGCCATGATGAAGCATGTCGATGGCGGAGAGAGGATTGGTCTGGCACAGAAGATCCAGAGCTTCCTGAGAAGCGGATTTCAGCTTGTCTACGCAATGTTCAGACCCGGGATGCTTTCCGAAGAAAATTTCAGATCCATAATCGATTATTTTATTCCGGATATCCGGATCCAGGAAACAAAAATCCCCTTCAGGGCCATTGCCACCGACCTGGTGAGCGGTGAACTGATCGTTTTTTCTCAGGGTTCCCTGCGGCAGGCTGTGATGGCAAGTTGTGCTGTTCCAGGCGCTATTGAGCCTCTCAGAGAGGGTGAAAGACTTCTCTCTGATGGGGGCATTACCTGTCTCATTCCAGGTACCGTAGCGAGAGAAGAAGGGGCCGATATAGTGATCGCCGTGGCTGTGGACAAGGATATCCATTCCGAGGAGGAGCTTCGGACTGCAAGGGACGTATATCGCAGAGCCGGTGACATTATGTCGCATCACCTCGAAAGTTATGAACTGATGAATGCCGACGTGGTAATCCGTCCCCATGTTGGGGGCTTGAATTGGTACGACTTTTCGCGGGCAAATAATTTGATAGAAGAAGGTGAAAAAGCGGCCAGGAAAGACATGGACAATATCCATAATATTATACCAGGCGCTAAAAAATGGTATACTAATGAGACAGGTTTTGAAGTTTTTTAGAAAGAAAGACAATTAGGGGCTCCGTGATTTTTTCAAGCGCTTAACCGTTTATGGATTCCCGCCTGCGCGGGAATAACAGAATTTTTACGAGAAGGTCAGAGGGGAGAGATGGCAAACAGGATAGAGATCGGTTTCAAAAAAAGCATCAGGGATGTTCCCGGTGAGAAGATAAAAAAGAGGATTGCCGATCATCTTCAACTGAAGGTCAAAGAGGTTAAGACAATCAATGTCTATACCATAGATGGCGACCTTGCTGAAGATGAGCTTCAGAGAATTGCCCGTGGACCTCTTTGTGATCCTGTGATTCAGAATTACGCAATAAACAGGGGACTGGCGGGCAGTTTTGACTGGATGGTCGAGGTCGGATTCAGACCCGGCGTCACCGATAATGTGGGAAAGACCGCCGGAGATGCTATCCGCCTGTTACTTGAAAAAGATTTAAGGAGCGGAAATATCAGCGTTTATACTTCAAGGCAGTATGTGATTAACGGTGATATCGAACGATATGACGTGGAAAGGCTAACAACGGGTCTTCTTGCAAATGAGCTTATAGAAAGGTTTGAGATCACAAGTGGGAGTGAGTGGAATCCACAAAAGGGCACATCCTCCTATGTTCCAAAGGTAATCGGAGAGGAGAATCTCAGAACGGAAGAGATCGACATTAATGTTAGTGATCAGAAACTCTTAGGGATAAGCAATAAAAGGGTCCTTGCATTGAGCCTCGATGAAATGAAGGTAATGCAGAATTATCTGAAGGATGAATCGGTGTTGAGCGAGAGGAGAAAGGTGGGCCTTGGCGAAAAAATCACGGATGCCGAGCTCGAGTGTCTCGCCCAGACCTGGTCTGAACACTGCAAGCACAAGATATTTAACAGCCTGATAAGATATGAGGATGAGCACTGCGAAATCAAAATCATCGATTCTCTCTTTGACAGCCACATAAAGGCATCTACAAGAGAAATCAGGGAAAGGATGGGAGAGGATGACTGGTGTCTCTCCGTCTTTGTCGACAATGCCGGCATCATAAAATTCAACGATGACTACAACCTTGTCTTCAAGGTGGAAACACACAACTCTCCGTCAGCTCTCGATCCCTATGGCGGAGCACTGACCGGAATCGTCGGAGTAAACAGGGATCCATTCGGAACGGGCAAAGGGGCAAAACTCATCTTCAACACTGATATCTTCTGCTTCGCCTCGCCATTCTACTCAAAGCCGCTGCCCGCAAGGATTCTCCATCCGAGACGGATCTACGAAGGTGTCGTGGAAGGCGTCGAACATGGCGGGAACAAGAGCGGGATACCAACGGTAAACGGGTGTATTGTCTTTGATGACAGGTACCTCGGAAAACCTCTGGTCTATTGCGGGACAGGCGGGATTATGCCTTCTCAAATTGCGGGGGAACCCACCCACACAAAGGAGATATTGCCGGGTGATCTCATCGTCATGACAGGGGGGAGAATAGGGAAAGACGGAATACACGGGGCAACATTTTCTTCGGAGGAGCTTCACGAAGGCTCCCCTGTTACCGCGGTTCAGATCGGGGACCCCATAACCCAGAAGAAGATGACCGATTTTCTCCTGATTGCGAGGGACAAGAACCTTTACAGATGTATAACGGACAACGGCGCCGGCGGTTTATCCTCGTCGGTTGGGGAAACGGCCGGACTTTCCGGCGGCTGTGAAATGGACCTGAAAAAAGCTCCGCTGAAATACGCAGGTCTTCAACCCTGGGAGATCCTCATCTCGGAGTCCCAAGAGAGGATGACCCTGGCAGTGGATCCGAAAAAGGTAGATGATTTTTTAGAGCTTGCGGGAAAGATGGATGTAGAGGCAACAGTGCTCGGAACATATACGGATTCCGGAAAGTTCCATGTGCTATTCGGAGACGAGACCGTTGCCTGTCTGGATATGGACTTCCTCCACGAAGGTCTCCCGCAGATGCGTTTGAACGCAAAGTGGGCGCCGCCCGGACATAGTGAACCTGATTTCCCTGAGCCTTCGAACATGGGCCATGCCCTTAAAAATATGCTCTCAAGGTTGAATATATGCAGTAAGGAATCGGTCGTAAGGCAGTACGACCATGAGGTACAGGGGGGAAGCGTCGTCAAGCCGTTGGTGGGTGCGGCAAATGACGGCCCGAGTGACGCGGCGGTGATCAGGCCGATACTTGATTCCTTTGAAGGAGTTATTGTCGCAAATGGCATCTGTCCCCGCTACAGCGATATAGACACCTACCACATGGCCGCATGCGCAATCGATGAAGCCGTCAGGAACACCATAGCGGTGGGCGGATCGCTCGGCAGTATCGCCGGTCTGGACAATTTCTGCTGGTGCGATCCGGTACAGTCCGAAAAAACACCGGACGGTGAATACAAACTGGCGCAGCTCGTCCGGGCGAACATGGCTCTTTATGATTACACAAAGGCATACGGTGTTCCCTGCATATCAGGCAAAGACAGCATGAAGAACGACTATCACATTGGAGATACCAGGATATCCATCCCGCCCACACTCCTGTTTTCAACCATAGGAAAGATGGCGGACGTGAGGACAGCGGTAACAATGGACGCCAAACAGCCTGGAGATATCGTCTATATCCTTGGTAAAACATATAATGAGCTTGGCGGTTCCGAGTGGTTCGCTATGCACGGGTATACAGGTAACAATGTCCCTCGGGTAAATGCGGAAAAGGCTAAGAAAATATACCTCGCACTGAGCCTGACAATAAAAAAAGGACTTGTAGCCTCCTGTCACGACTGTTCAGACGGTGGTCTTGGCGTGGCCCTCGCGGAAACCGCCTTTGCGGGGGGTCTGGGGATAGCAGTAGATCTTTCCCTTGTCTCGTCCGAGGGAATCGACACGAATGATTACCTGCTGTTTTCTGAATCGCAGAGCAGATTTGTGGTAACCATTCACCCTTCAGCAAAGGATGAATTTGAAGAAATCATGAAGGGCAACGTAACAGACGAGGTTGGAGAAATACTTTCAGATAAAATTTTAAAAATCAATGGAATCAAAGGAAACAGGATAGTAGAAGAAGATATCGACAAATTGAAAGAGGCATGGCTAAGACCTCTCGACTTCTGAAAAACAAAGCAAATATTCAGCCACAGATTCACACAGATGAACGCAGACAGATTTAAATACAAAGAAATCACGAACTACTCAGGTTCACAGTTCCGGGGTTCACGGTTAGAGAGCGATGGGAATTGAATGTTTTGAAGACGGGGAATGTCCATGTGTAATGTCTAACCCGACTTTCGCGTTTAAAAAACAAGTATAATGAGTTAAAAGTCTATCAAAAGTCATATCAGTTAGATCTAAAAATTTACAAAGCACTCGCCCCCCTGAATATATTCGGTTTTATACATAGTTTATGGGTAACTACTCACGTAGTCAGGCTGAAGTTACCCGAAAAACACGATTGAGGCGCTTTGGCGGAGAAACAGCGGATTTTTGCATCAAACATGACTTCAAAGTGTGCAGTATTCCCGCTTTTCCTAACAGTCTTCAGCCTTCAGTCTATCCACCTGAGTAGTTACGTTTATGGTTCAAATTGTGAGTTAGAGACTCCGATATTACTATCCGGGGACCTTGGTTATATTGAGACTGGTAAAGAGGATGCTCAAAGCGCTTATTAAAGCGTTAGAAAGAAAGCGCTCGACACGTATCAGTTCAATAAGTAGGGGCAAATCCAGACACGTAGCCGCCTCCATCTTCTGGAAGCGGGGTTTGGGCGTAGAGGTTACGCTTTTGAGCTTTGCACAGTCCCCCCTGTAGCGGAGACCTTCAGGTCTCCATATTCACGTAACACAGAGTATGACTGAAGCACATGGAAGGCTGAAGCCTTCCGCTACATGCTTCTGCCATATGCCTTCCGCTATTCATTGAGCTGATACCTCGACACCTTGAATCCTTAAATCCTCGAACCCTTTGCATCAACTAATCGGGAGAAGCACCAAAAAGGTTTAGGTTTCTTCCCTGATTCAGTCCTTAAACCTTCCTTTTCCTTTACCCCCGTGTTTTTCTCCTTTCTCTTTCACCTTTTGTCTTTTCCCCCTCCTTATCTCCTCATTAATTTCTACGAAGCTTCTGCCCCCGGACCTCATTTTTATCACTTCTTCAGGGGAACGTCCGTAATGTTCTGATGCAAATTTGAGATTCACAAGGTTAACAACATCGTCATCGCCGAGTCTCACTTTTTTCCATTCCTTCCTGGACCATTTCTTATAGTGACGATATATCCTCCCGTATGGCGGGCCTGGAGCCGCTTTAAGGGGTACATAGTATATCTCGGAACTCAGGTTATAATGAAAAGTAATATCCATCCATGACATACCGCGAAGTCTGAGACCTACTATTACTCCAGGTGCAACATGGGCCCTTCCGGCGATAAAGAGGACAACCGGCATCTCCTCATAAGGTATGCCTCTTCCCCGGATAACTACTACCTCCCTTTGCGGCACACGGTAGTAATCTCCCACGGAAAGAGAAAAACTCCTCAGTCCCTCTTCTCCGATGGAGATTCCTAAGTCCACGCCTGCTTCGGCTCGGGCTCGTGGGATCGTATTGCCTAACATTACCATAATCAAGACCAAAAAAATAATTACTATGCGCACAACCTTCCTCCTTTCATCCGTTAGTCTGAAGTTCCTATGGTAAAATAGATGTAACCTATTGAATTTCGCCTCTTCCGCAGAATCTGTGGGTAGCATGAGATAAAAATAGAGCATTGTCTTTCATGAAGAGGTAAGATTGTTTTCCCAAAAGCAACCAACCCCAACCAGAGAAAAGACAATGCTGATAAAAACTCTACTATACAAAGTAAAACGATTCAAGTCGTTTGTTTATGACACCGTCCAGATCATAACTATTGCAGGAACAGAGGCACTGGTCATTGACATTAGATCACGTAGCAACAGCAAACCAAAATGCCCCGAATATGGTCAGCGATGTGCAGCTTATGACCGACAGCCGAAGAGGCTGTTTGAACACATTCCCATTTGGACGCTCGAAGGTCTACTTCCGCTATGCTCCACGCCGAGTATCCTGTCCTGAGTACTGGATTAAAGTGGAAACGCTACCATGGGCGCAAGGCAAAACTCACTATGAGAAAAGCGTACGGTTTCAAAACGCTCAAATGTCTTAAAATTGCGCTATATCATACACTTGGCGAACTGCCAGAGCCTCATGATTCAATTTTTCCTCTTACCCATGTTTGGTGATTGATCTGATAACCCTGTCAGGGGTGTATTCTACCACTACCTGATAGCCCACACTAAAATCCTTAAGGTCAACATCCTGACCCGCGGTTAAAGTTACTATCTTGCCGGATTCCCTCTCTATTACTGCAACTTTTCCGATATCAGGCCTTATGACGCTAATCGTTCCTGCTACTTCTTTCGCCTCTTCCCCCTTTGCTTCCTGGGAAACTGCTGCTCCGGCAAAAGAAAGCATAAACAGGGCAACAACCAGCACAGAAACTAACTTCCTTGATGTTAATTTTTTCATCATTGTCTTTTACTCCCTTTATTTATGATAGTCTCGTAAAAAGTCGGAAAAATACTCTTTTGTCATTCTGAGCGATAGCGAAGAATCTGATATCATTGAGATTCTTCGTCGCTCCGCTCCTCAGAATGACACTGCGTGGACTTTTTACGATTTCATCATTTATGATGGACTCGCGAAAAGTCTGTCATTCCCGCGTAGGCGGGAATCCATAGAAGGCTAACTACTTGAAAAGACTGGATTCCCGTTTTCACGGGAATGACAAAATTGTGCATTTTTCGACTTTTTACGATTTCATCATCTAAAGCGTGATCTTAAAACTATCCTTTTGGCCGTGTCTTCTCCAGCGCTGTTTAGGAAAGGGAGACATCATCCCCCTCGGCTTGTAAGGATACCCTTTTATACGCAAAGGATATGCCAAACTCTTGTGTTTGGGTTAACTTCCTGAATTTTAAAGAATTATCATCACAGTGGGATCATATATGGAGGATTTTTTGAAGGGTTTTTCCTACAGGGAAAAAATGGGGTAAAACTTAATTGGTGGGCTGAACTACTTGTAAAGTCTACGTTCTTATATGCAGGTTATTTCATACACTTTATTCGGACCTCTTAAAATCCGATGTTTTCAGGTTATGTTTTTTCAGAAGGTCATAGAAATCAGCCCGGTACTTCCCCGCAAGCTTTGCCGCCTTGCTTACATTACCCCCGGTAAGCGAAAGGATGTTGGAAATATAACTTTTCTCAAACTCACCTTTGGCTTCTCTCAGTGGTTTCAGTTTGTCTTCTTCTATTGTTTTGGTCTGGAGGATTAAGTCTTCATTGATAACATCCTGGGTGGTCATGGCTACGGCATATTCGATGGTGTTTTTTAATTCTCTTACATTGCCGGGCCAGGAGTAAGACAAAAGTTTCTGGAGAGCTGGCGTGGAAATCCCTCTTATTTCTTTTTTCATCTTCCCGGCAAACTCCTTCATGAAGTGATCTACCAAAAAAGGGATATCTTCCTTCCTTTCCCTCAACGGCGGGAGATGGATTGGGATAACATCAACACGATAAAAAAGGTCTTCGCGAAAATTACCCGTCTTTACCTCATCTCTAAGATTTTTGTTGGTGGCTGTTAATATCCTTATATTCACGTTTATCTGTTTTTCTCCACCCAGAGTATAGAACTGCTTTTCCTGCAATACACGGAGCAGCTTTGCCTGCATCGCTTCCGACATCTCCGAGATTTCGTCCAGAAAGATGGTGCCTTCATCGGCCCGGGCAAAAAATCCTCTTTTATTTCTGACGGAGCCTGTGAAGGCCCCCTTTTCGTATCCAAACAGCTCGCCTTCGAGCAACCCTTCCGGAATGGCGGCGCAGTTTATTGCCACAAACGGTTTATCTTTTCTGGAGCTTAAGAGATGCAGTGATTTAGCCATAAGTTCCTTTCCAGTGCCGCTCTCTCCGTAGACACATACGTTGGAATCTGTCTCTGCCGCTCTTGATACCTGTTCCATGACCTCCTGCATCTTCTTGCTCTTGCTGATAATATTTTCGAATCCATATCTTTCCCCTACCAGGGCCTTGAGTCTTCTTACTTCTCTTGAAAGACTGCTTTTTCCCAGGCCATTCTTTATCTGAAGGAGGAGCTCCCGACGGTCGAAGGGCTTGGTGAGATAACTGTAGGCCCCTCGCTTCATCGCCTCTACCGCTGTCTCAATCGTTCCGTAGGCAGTAAGAATAATGACCGGCATCTCGGGGCTTATTCGGCGCAGGTACCGCATCAACTCAATGCCGTCTTTCCCGGCGAGCTTGAGATCGACGAGGGCAAGGTCAAACAACTCATCTTTAGCCATTCTTAAGGCATCTTCCGCTCCGGCTGTGGCGGCAACTTTATACCCTTCCGCCTCAAGTCTGAGGCTCAAAACCTCAAGCATATTTTTGTCATCATCTACTATCAGTATATTCTCCGCAGCCATTTCTCCTTATCTGTCTATTTCCCGGGGCAAGCGTTCCCTCTTTTTTTCTTCAACGCTTATATCTATTTCCTTTGCTATGGTTATAATCGCTACCACTCTTAATGCTTGGGAACCAATCTTTTCTGATATCTTTATCTTGCTATCTATAGCCGCCTTTGCTATTTCTATCACCTCTTCCAGCTTATGGATTATCTGATCGGCAAGACCCCCTTTTTTCTTCTGATATCTTTCCCGGGAATATTCCCTGTCGTTCTTTATCAAACGGACTTCCTCTTGTACTACAGAGAGGTACTGATCGTGAGACTCTTTTACATCGGCAATCAGCCTCCTTTTTTCGGTAGTATCCATGAGGAGGCTTATCCGCTCAAGGTCATTTTTAATATATTTCTCAGTCTCCAGAAACTGGCGGTGAAAATCTCTATCTTTAGACACGACATACTTTTTTTCAAATCCCCTCTGGGAGAGGGCGGCAACTCTTAGCCTGGCGGCTATCCTTATGATTTCACCATCAATAGAGCTAATGGAGCGGGTAATCTGGTTCAACTGACCGAGCCTTAAGGTAGAATACACCCCAAGTGCGATAACAACCAACAGGATTGCAAGGTAGCCCAATCCAAGCCTTTTAAAGATAGTAAGCTCTCTCATCATTTTCATGAAAGACAATGCTCTATTTTTATCTCATGCTACCAACAGATTATGCTGACGAGCCAAAAAACTTTACTTTCCATGATCTCCGCCACACAGCAATCAATAACTGGCGTCTCCAGGGACATGACTTCTTCCGGATTATGGCGGCAAGTGGACATAAAACTATGAGTGTTTTTAAGAGATATAACACCGTTTCGGAAGAGGAGTTGAGAGGGCTTGTAAATCCGCCGATAGGCACCTATATAGGCACCAACGAAAAAAAGGACTCAACCGAAAAGAGTTAAGTCCTTGTTTTTTCTGGTACGCCCAGAAGGATTCGAACCTTCGACCTTCGGATTCGTAGTCCGTTTTTACCCCTTTTTCACACTTCATAACAAAATATCACTTGACATAATTCCCCGTTTAATTTAAGATACTTACAGCGTCAATTTATAGGTGGCGACTTCACCTGAAATAACGCAATATGACAACCAAGGGTAGCTATAGGGTAGCAACGGGAGACTGTGCGGACTTCAAAAAGTTGCAATAAAGTGGTCTGAGAAAGGAGGTAAAAGTGAAAAGGATAAGGACTAAATACCAGGGTGTTTATGAACGCAAGTCTGAAAGCAAAACACATAATGGCAAGCCGGATGTATGCTTTGATATTGCCTATAAGTTTGAAGGCAAGAAAATATGGGAGAAGGTTGGCTGGTCAAGTGAAGGATACACGGCAAACCTTGCAAGCCAGGTAAGGGCTGAAAGGGTGCGAAACATCCGGCATGGCGAGGAACTTCCAAAGCAGAAAAAGAAAGCGCCCTACTTCAAGGATGCCGCCGGCAAATACCTTGCGTGGGCGAGAGACAATAAGACACGCAACGGTAGAGATGAGGAGAGTAGATACAGAAACTATCTCAGTCCATGCTTTGACGAGAAGAGATTAAACGAAATATCTGCTTTCGATCTTGAAAGGGTAAAGGCTGACCTTGTGAAAGAAGGACTTGCACCACAGACAGTGAAACATGTCCTAATCGTATTCAGAGAGATGTTTAACAAGGCTGTCCTGTGGGGGATGTATAAAGGCGAGAACCCCATCAAGGGCGTCAAGATGCCTACAGTCCAAAACCAGAGACAGCGTTTCCTTTCACATGATGAAGCTGACTTGTTATTGACTGAACTGTCAGGGACTTCAAAGCAGTTGCATGACATGACCCTATTAAGCCTTCACTGTGGCCTGAGAGCGGGTGAGATATTCAACCTTAAAGGCCAGGACTTAGACTTTGAGAATGAGCTTATAAACATAAGTGACCCAAAGAACAAAGAGAATCGTAAGGCATACATGACAAAAGCAGTCAAAGCGATGTTTCTTGAGCATGTGCCACTTTCACCGGATGAGTATGTTTTTAAGGATAGGAACGGCAATAAGGTTGTGCACCTCTCTGCGTCCTTTCACCGTGTTATAGAAGGGCTTGGCTTTAACAAAAGCGTAACGGATCGAAGACAGAAGATCACCTTCCACAGTTTGAGACATACCTTTGCGTCATGGCTTGCGCTGCAGGGGGAGCCAATTCTCACAATAAAGGAACTTCTTGGACACAAGAGCCTTGCCATGACAGAGAAATACTCACACCTGATGCCGGACCAGAAAAGGAAAGCAACATTGAACCTGGAGAAGGCCTTTAACGGAAAGAGAAACGGGACAGTAATAACGGGTTTAAGGTGAACAAACCTGCTTTTTCGATAGAGCAATTCCCTTGACATATTATTTTTTTATGCTAATTTAAATACAATAGTGTGTTTATTATGGCATGAAGGGAGGTAAGAGATGAGCTATAATACGAAGTCTGTTTGTAAGGTAACACGTGTTTCTATGCGGCAAGTGGACTACTGGGATAGAACCCATTTTATTAAACCCTCAGTCAGTGAAGCCTCTGGTTATGGTTCGGTCAGACTTTATTCCTTTACAGACTTGATTCAATTGAAAGTGGCTAAGACCTTAAGGGATGCCGGTATTAGCTTACAGAAAATAAGAAAAAGTCTGAACTATCTGAGAAAACATATCCCTGAAATTGAGAACCCGCTGGTCGAGATGAGATTCATAACTGATGGCGAGAACATTTTTGTTTTGACCAGCAATGAGAATACAGTACTGGATACTTTAAAGGGAGGGCAGCTAATCTTTACCATTGCTTTAGGTGAAATTGTTCAGGCTTTAAATGGAGAAATTAAAAGTTTTTCACAGGAGAAGAAATATAGCGTGTCTCTTAAGAGGCAAAAGTATGAAGTTGTTTTACATCCTGATTTTGAGGATGGAGGTTACTGGATAGAATGCCCCATGCTGCCTGGCTGTGCTTCTCAAGGCGATACAATAGAAGAAGCCCTGGAGATGATCAAAGATGCGATAAAAGGACATATAGAAGTATTGGAAGAAGACGAGAAAGTGGAAGCAAAAAGAGCTAAGGCGATGTGATGAGCCTACACAATTTGAAGCCAGAGAGGGTGGTAAGCGCCTTTATAAAGGCAGGGTGGGAGCGGAGAAAAACAAAAAGCGGGCATGCAAAGCTTACGAAGGAAGGAAACATCAATATTCTTTCCATACCCATTCATAAAGGCAAGCCTGTAAAACAAGGGCTTTTATTAAATCAGATAAAGAAAGCTGGTATGACCGTTGCGCAGTTTTTGGAGTTTTATAGATAATAGTTTAAAATAGTATTTCTCATCCGGGGCATAGGGTAGCGCCCGAAAAGCCGTAATCCGTGACGGCCTGGCCCCGTTTAACACACGACGGAACTGTGAACGGAGGCGGTATGACATTCCCAAAACCCTCTGACTACTTCTCAAGACTACACATTCATATCCTGAAAGCTCATGCTAAAGAATGGACTGAAAAATTCCCTGAAGCGCCTATCAAGCGGGTATTGCTGTATTCTCTTTCCTTTCAGTTAGAAGGGTACATGCCGGATATTATTGAATCATACAAACCAAATCCGGTAATATATGCTGTAGTTTTTGAAGTTGATGCAGAGAAGAAAGAAAAGGGCATGACGATAGACGAGATAATGGAGTATGACAGACAGTTCTTGTCCCATGAGCGTCCCCTGGAATCTTACGAAAGACTGTTACTTGCAACAGAACCTAATTTACGTAAAAAAGGATACCTAAAATTAGTGACAGCAGATTTTGCAAACGTTTATAAATCACCGGCAAAAGACAATTATCTTGAGGAATGGAAGTTTGTCGTTAAGTTTAAGAATGCCGAATTGAATGCGGATATAAGGACAGAAAAGCCACACGTTGTGTTGTGGGAAGAAGAGCCACCAGCCAGGAATAAAACAAAAGTCCGACCAAGCCAGCAGGACAAATTTAAATGCCAGAAAATCGCAAAAGAAATATGGGGGAAATATCCGATACTTGATATTGCACACATGATAAAGCTGCCCGCAATAAAGAAAATTGTAGGCAGGCTGTATCAAAGCGCCACTTTGCATGAATGGCTTAAAGAAGTAGCGCCTGAACGTGCTAAGCAGCCCGGAAGAAGAAACAGAGAAACACGCTCGAAACAAAAGGAGATATGCGAAAAGCTCGGCATTTAATACAACAGCTTCAATCTTTAAAATTTCCTGACTATTCTGCTAAACACCTCATAAACCCCCGTGGACACAATCTGCGGGGGTTTTCTTGTTTTTTCGACTAAGCCTTACCATTCAACAAATTGCAACTGTTTTAAACCCCCCTCAAAACGTCTAAAAGGGTTTTCTACGCTCCAAGGGTGTTTACATAGTATTTTCAAGGTGTTACCTTAAATTAAGTCGAAGGCGAGCAAGGCAAAACAAACAAAACAAAATTAACTCAAGGGGGGATTTAGATGACTAAAAAAAATTACAGAAACTTACAGTTACCAAAACAAGCCATATCTCCAGCTGAGGCTGCGCAGATGTATGGGATTTCCGCCGGGACTGGTTGTGCTAACCTAAAATTGACCAGCAAAAGGGGTTTGTGCTAACCCAAAATTGACCACCCAGAGCAGTTCATTTCCTGTTAAGATGGTTTATTATAAACCGTTGAGATAGGAGGGAAAGGAGTTGCTTAGAATGGATCAGTACGAGTTGGTACGGACGGCACATCGGGTTTATGGTAAAAATATAAGCGAGTTAGCGAAGATGACAAGTCATTCTCGCAACACAATCAAGAAGGCCATACGTGGCGAGCCGTGGGG
>JAUWQS010000500.1 GCA_030610915.1 Pseudomonadota bacterium
GAGGAGGAAAAGAGCGCCAAATCCGATTATTTCCCCAAGGCCTCCGCCTCCTATTCCTATACAAATCTTAAGGAGAAACCTTATGCCGTTTTTGGGGGCACAAAGCTTCCCACAAGCAACAAGGACAATTTTTACTGGGATGTTACTATCGTCCAGCCCATCTTTACCGGATTTGCGCTATCGATCAGACATAAGATGGCCGGTCTCGGTGTAGATTTAAGGGAAATGGAAAAGAAACGGGCGGTTCTTGATGTGATCAGGCAGGTAAAGGTTGCCTATTTTAATATTCTACTGACAGATAAGTTTTTCATGGTATCCGACGAGGAGGTGAAAAATCTTGCATCGCATGTAAGGGATGCGCAACATCTCTATGAACAGGGGATGATACCCTACAATGACCTCTTAAGATCAAAGGTGGCGCTGGCCAATGCCATTCAGAGCAGGGTAAAGGCTGAAACGAATATTGAGATGGCGGTATCGTCTCTGAATACGCTGCTGAGAATTGGCATTAACAAAGAGACTGAAGTTGAGGATATTCTTAATATAGTTCCATTACCCTACAATCTCGAAAACCTTATCGATGAGGCGCTGCGCCGCAGGCCTGAATTGGATGCTCTGCGCATTGCGGTGGAAAATGCCGATAGCGCCGTCAGTCTTGCAAGGAGCTCATATTATCCGGAAGTTGCGATGGTCGGCAGTTATGAGCAAAAGGGTGATAATCCTGAGGCTAATAACAATGATTACGGCAATAGTTACAATGCAAGCATTACCATGCAGGCGAGGTGGAGATTTTTCGAGTGGGGGAAGACAAGGGCGGATGTTCGGAAATATATTCATGAGAAGCTGGCACTCGTTGAAAGATTGAAGGGTGTTGAGGACGATATCAGACTTGAGGTAAAAAACGCCTTATTAAACCTGCAGGTTTCAAAGAGAAATATTCGAACTGCCGAGGAATCTCTCACCCAGGCAAAAGAGAACTGGCGCATTACCAACCTGCAGTATCAGCAGCAGATGACAACCTCAACTGAGGTTCTGGATGCCAGGACATTTTTGACACAGGCGGAAACAAATTATTACGGCGCGCTATACGGTTATATGATTTCTGAAGCCGAACTGGAAAGGGCTGTGGGATGTGACCCCCTGACACCTGTGTTGGGTGGTTGCACCGAAGAGGGTAGGCACGGGGGGGGGCTGCCCCTACGATAATAACGCCGTCTTGCGGCTTGTCCGGGTTAGGTAGTGCCCGAACGAAAACTATGATTTTTTGTTCAGATCAAGGAAGACGAAAATTTTAACCGCAGGAATACATTGAGTATTTTGAGGATTATAATTTGAGTCTGACGCAGATATGGGCGAAAAAGACAGTTTTCGTTCAGGCACTAGGTAGAAGGCTGAAGGTAGAAGTATCTCCAAGCTTACGCTTGAGATAGAACTTTCCTCCTTAACCCTGACAAGCCGGAACTGGAAGTCGGAAGTCGGAAATCAGGCGGGTGGCATGGACAAACTTGTTTGTCCGTGCGTAACTCTGCGGTGAACGGATACGATTTTCTGTAATTCGACAAATGTGAGGTTATGGTTCATGGAAGACAAAACCCGGGAAAAAGGTAAAAAGGGCATTATTATTGCTGTTCTGTTTATTCTTGCCTTTGCGGGATTTACCCTCTTTAATTATCTTCAATTTATTGGTCAAAAAAAGGTTGATGGTGAAAAGATAGAGAAAATTCCTGTTCAGGTTGCCGAGTCAAAG
>JAUWQS010000076.1 GCA_030610915.1 Pseudomonadota bacterium
GATAAGGTCTTTGAGGAAGATGGCATCACATTCGTGATAGACGAAAAATTATTTGAACAGGTGAAGCCTGTAAACATAGATTTCATTACTACGTACAGAGGCTCAGGGTTTTCCATTACCTCCGGCCTGTCCGGTGGTTCATGCGGAGGAAGCTGCTGCGGTTGATAAAGATAATGCCTGGAATAGATTGCTGCCGTCGGCAAATGAGGGGCAAAACGCATGAGCTTTGTGGCGCATGTATCAAAAGAGATTCTGTTCTTTTTCAATGAGATATCAATTTATCGTATCAGCTCAATAAATAGGGGGATTACATTTTTAAAGTGTTGGTCTCGAACCACGATAAGCGTTCACCGAACATTGAAATTAGAAATTAGAAACTGGAAATTCAGCCTTCATGCTTTTGTACTGCTCGGCTGAGCTCACGCTGAAGTCTGTCAACTCGTAAATTCGTTTCATCTCTCCCAAATTTCTAATTTCCAATTTCAAGTTTCACGCCGTGAATGGCTAAGATTCACAATCACTCTTACATATTGGGGGTTGCCCCTATTTATTGAGCTATTACCTTTGATCCCAAGTTTCTCTTTCCAATGTTGTTCCCATTTATCTTTGGAGTATTGCCTAATCATGATCATTTGTAACTACTTACGTAGTCAGGCTGAAGGTACCCGAAAAACACAATTGCCGCACCTTGGAGGAGAAGCAACAAATTTTTGCATTAAACATGACTTTAAAGTGTGCAATATTCCTCTTTTTCTTGGTTGGGCGCCCTCTTTTCAGACTTGTCTTCTTTTCCATGAGCACAATATTATTATTGGTATTTTTTTACCTCTTCCTCTCTCCTCAATACCCGCAGCGCCCCTTCTGCCATTGTTGTCATTTCATCTTCGCCAGGGTATACAAAAATCCGGGCAAGAAAATCTACCCATTCCACAATCCAGTCGACCAGCATTTCTGAGCGAGCCAGCCCGCCAGTCAGCACAACCCCGTCAACCCCGCCCTTGAGGACAACAAAAAAGGCCCCAATCTCCTTAGCAATCTGATAGGCCATGGCCTGATATATCAACTTCGCATCTTCGTTGCCGCCATTAATCATTTTTTCCACTTCCGTGGCATCTGTCGTGCCAAGATATGCGCAAAGCCCGCCTTCCCCAGCCAGCTTTTTCTGTAACTGTTCTTTACTGTATTTTCCTGAAAAGGCAAGACCGATCAAATCCATAGTCGGCAGGCTTCCAGCTCTTTCCGGGGTGAAAGGTCCTTCACTCAATCCATGAGTACAATCAATTACCTGTCCCCTTTTATGCGCGCCAATGGTTATCCCTCCCCCCAGATGCGCCACAATAAGATTAATGTCCTCATACCTTTTGCCTATCTCAGCCGCAGCCCTTCTTGCCGCCGCCTTCTGGTTAAGGGCATGAAAGCCGCTCTTCCGTTCAAACTCAGGAAGTCCGGAAATTCTGGCCAGTTGTTGAAACTCATCGGTGCTCGGAGGATCTGTTACAATCGACTCTACCCCATATCTCCTTGACATATCAAGGGCTATTGCAGGTCCCAGTGCAGATGGATGCCTGGCATATCTGCCCGTAATCAGATCATCACACATCGCTTCACTGATTTCATAAACTCCTGCCGGTCCGGGCTTGCCCACACCACCACGACTGATGACAATGTCCATCTCCTTCATGTCGATATTATGCCTGCTTATAAATTTCAGGACATCTTTTTCCCTCGGTGGAAGCTGATCCTCAAGATATCTGTATTGAGCCAATTCCGCGCCACTGTACACAATAGTCTCGCTGGCCACAATATTCATTACCTTGGACCCTGAACCCTGAACCCTAAAAACGGTTATCTTAGTTGAAGTGGATCCAACATTAATCACCAGTATATTCATGTTACGGACCTCGTTAAAAACAGTGGTCAGTGGTCAGTGGTCAGTGGTCAGTATTTTCTGACCACTGTTCACTAACCACTGTTTTTTACCATCTTCGTCGCAGAGCAAGACCGCTATCGCAATCTCTGTGAGCTTGTTGTCAGTCGAAACAAAAGGCAAATCCAGGATAACAGGACTGCTTGTCCCCATCAAAACGCCTGCCATAGGCATCCTGCCGACAAAAACAAATAACTGGCTCAACGAATATCCTGCTTCGATATCCGGAGCCAGATAGATATCAACATTGCCGGTAACAATACTGCTGACCCCTTTTCTGGCCGCCGCCTTCTCACTCACCGCACAATCAATATCCAGAGGCCCTTCAATAGTAACATCACCAAACTGTTTTCTTCCCGACATCCTGGAAAGAACCGCCGCATCGAGAGTCGAGGGAATGGCCGGATTGACCTGTTCAATAGCGGCAAGGGCCGCAATCTTTGGCGATCTGATTCCCAGAATATTCGCAAGTCTGACCGCATTTTCCACAATCGCCTTTTTTTCGGCAAGGGTTGGAAAGTTGTTAACATAGGAATCAGTTACCATCGCCAATCTGTCTCTTTGCGGCATCTCAAATAGAGACACAAAACTTGTCAGGCTGCTACGTAAAATGCTATTTTCCCCATCCTGGATTGCATCTACAAAAAATTGATGTGGCACTGCCCCCTGCATCAAAATATCTCCCCTGTTCTCCTTGATCATGCTAAGGGCTGTGGAGACTGATTCCCGATAATCGGGTTTATCAATTATCTCGCAATTTCCTGTTAAGCTGGGGGTTTCTCTCAGCATTTCTTCAATTGTTTTACCATCGCCGACAAATATCGGAACGATAAGACCGGATGTCACCGCATCTGATACAACTTTTATAATTCTTCCGTCTTGTGCGGGAGATAGTATCAATCTTTTTTTGCCCCGCCTCTGTGCGCTGGCTACTACTTCCGCAAAATTAACCACAATCTCTCAACCTCATATCTTATTTCATTCTGTCTGCCACAACAACGCCCATGGCTATCTCTCTCATAATCGATGCGCTGAAATCGGACCGGGAAGGTATAATCACAGCTCCCTTTGAAGTAATG
Source organism: Pseudomonadota bacterium (assembly GCA_030610915.1). Next base: position 3,007 of record JAUWQS010000076.1, read on the forward strand.
ACCAAAGATGCCCTGGTTACATTCAGAAAAAAGTCCGTCTTACACAGGATATTCCCGGTATCAAGGTTCGGAACAAGTAAAATTTCAGGCAGGTTCTTTATATCAATATCTCTGTAGCTTGAAAGCCGTCCCTCTTGCCCTAAAAAAATATCCGACAGGGAGGTGGCTTCTAAAATCTCACACTCCCCAAAATTACCTGAAGCAGCCGCACTCTTCAATAACTGAGCATCTCGATAAGAATCGGCCGGTCCGCCAATCTCTCTCCGGCTTGAGAGCACAGAGACACTCGGTCTCGAGTAACCGAGAAGATGAAACAGAAATACCGCATCTTTAACGACTCCCACCTTGGCCTGATAATCAGGCGCAATATTCACGCCGGTATCAGTAAAGGCAATAAAGTGATCAAGCTCCGGAATCTCCCATAGAGATATAACGCTTATTTTTTTTCCTGATCCGGCCTTTGATTCTTCTCTTATTATCGAACGGTAGATGTAGGAAGTTGGGATCTGTCCCTTGCTTTCTATCTCCACATTTCCAGCAAAAAGCATGCTGGCGCCGAGATTGGCAATTGCCTGTCGGTCCACCTCAAAGATCTTTTCAAAACAGCTGATATCAAATTCCACCTCATCAGCTGTCCGTTCCATCTTTTCTCTGTTACCGATCAAGACAGGCTCGATAAAACCGTTCTGCCAGCTCTTTTTTATCGCCAGCATGAACTCGCCATCCTCAGGGGCAAGGACTGCCAGTTTTTTGGGACCTTCTTCCTTTGCCAGTTTGATAACATCTTCCAACGTTCTGATCACTGAAAACTCCCCTTTATCTACCCCAGGCTGCTCAGGATATCCCTTGAGACGACCAATCTTTGCACCTCGTTGGTCCCTTCATAGATGGATGTTACTCTTACGTCCCTGTAGTAACGTTCTACCGGAAATTCCTTGGTATATCCGTATCCCCCTAACATCTGAACAGCGGAGTAGCATGCCCTTTCAGCGGCCTCTGTCGCATACATCTTTGCCATGGATGACTGTCTGCCAAAAAAAACCTGCCCTGCTCCTTTTGATATGCCGCATTCATCAGAAGAAGCCTCGCTGCCTCTAATTCAGTATAACGATCAGCTATCATCCACTGAATGGCCTGAAAGTTTGTAATTGGCTGGCCAAACTGCACCCTCTCCTTAGCATATTTTATCGCATAGTCTATGGCGGCCAGCCCGATTCCAAGCGCCAGCGATCCTATGCCGATACGTCCCCCTGCAAGTTCCGCCACCGCAACCCTGAATCCGTCATTGAGCTTGCCCATAAGACGATCCTTCGGAAAACAACAGTCCTCGAATGTGAGCTCGTTTGTTGAAGAGGCATGCTGTCCCATTTTATGTTCGGCCCTTCCCACCGTGAAACCCGGATCATCAGGCTCTATAAGAAAACAGCTGATACCCTTCCCTTTTGGAGCTTCCCTGTCCGTTACTGCCCACGTCACAAATACACCGGCATATTCAGCGCTCGATATGAATATCTTGGAGCCGTTTACGATCCACTTATCGCCATCCAATACCGCTGTGGTACGCACACCAGCCGGATCGGAACCGGCGGAGGTCTCACTGAGCGCAAAGCTCCCTGCCGGATATTCGCCTGAACATATCTTTGGAACATACTTTTTTTTCTGATCCTCGGAACCGACAGACTGGATCACCTCAGCCACCATATTGTTGACCGACATGGTCACTCCCGTAGCGGCACATGCTCTGCCAACCTCCGTCATTGCCAGGCTGAAGGCCACAACACCCGCTTCGGAACCACCATATTCAGCGCTGACGTTAATGCCCATAAGACCAAGCTCAGCAAGCTTCTTCAGGTTCTTGAGATACATCTCTCTGTCACCCTTCTGATCAAGCCTCTCCGCCACAGGCGCCAGCTCATTCTGCGCAAAATTTCTCGCCGTATCATGTATGATTTTTTGCTCCTCCGTGAGATCTAAGTTCATATCTTCCTTCCTGTATTAATTTATTTTCTGTCTCACACCCGGACATTAGTTGTTAAATCTATATTTTTCCCCGGTCTTGTGTCAAGAAACAAAATCGAGCGTTCGGTACAAGCGGATAGTTTCTTTTGTAACTTTTCCTGTTCTTTGATATATTGACGTATCTGGCGCTCATCTAAACCCACTGTGCTGACACAATAGCCTCGTGCCCAAAACGTCCGACCGAATAATGTTCCTTAAATCAAATTCCTACATCTGCCGTAGTGTCGTGTCAACAGTGAAACGCATAGTGACCATCTGCCCTATCCTATATGGCACAGGCAGATTTAAAATAATCAATGCGACACCTTACGCTTGACAGGACAGTAGGGAGTTTGATTTATTCGACCTGCCTGTGCATGTTCCTGTCTGCCGCCTGTCTGTGCGTGCCCGCACGCAGACAGGTGCCGGTACAGGCAGATGTAGGCGGGAATCCGGCAATTACACATAGTTATTGATTCCCAATCAAATCGGGAATGACAAAGCGACAGAAATTCGGACTTTTTGCGAAACTGTCATGTTTGGGGTAGAAAAAAATAGGCTGTCAAAAAGAGATTTCTTAAAAATAGAAATGGCTGTCTCTTCTTTTTTGGTCTTGCCGCGCGCACTTCACCATAAAAATCTTGACGTCCTTTCCATAATTAGTTAATTGGTATTAGCTTGATAAATAGGGACACGCACAGACAGGCGGCAGACAGGTCGGAATATTGGAGCTTTTTACTGTTTCATCATTTATTGAGCTGACACTTCTTTTTTAGTAACTACTCAGGTGGATAGACTGAAAACTGTTAGGAAAAGCGGGAATACTGCACACTTTGAAGTCATGTTTGATGCAAAAATCTGCTGTTTCTCCGCCAAAGCGCCTCAATCGTGTTTTTCGGGTAACTTCAGCCTTCAGCCTAAATAGCTTCAGCCTGACTACGTGAGTAGTTACCTTTTTTAAACCATAAAGGAAACAATTGATGAATGTATATTCGCAACAGACAGATGTTACAACAATTCAAAATGGGCTAGACATTTTTTGTGACATAGGAAGAGTGCTGACATCTTCTCTGGACCCCAAAGAGATATTCCAAAGGGTTATGAAGGTTGTGGGTGAATATTTTTCACCGCGGAACTGGTCATTGCTGCTGATGGAAAAAAATACCTGTCGGCTGAGATTCGAGATCGCTATGGGTACGGATGCGTATAAACTTAAAGAACTTTATATTGAGAAGGGTGAAGGGATTGTTGGCTGGGTTTGTCTTAACGGAAAACCTTTGTTGGTTGAAGATGCTCAGAATGATCCACGATTCACCCCCCGGGTAGATAATATCCTCAATTTCACCACACGGTCAGTGGTCTGCGTTCCATTACTCAATGGCAGTAATAGTGTTGTGGGCGCTATAGAACTCATTAACAAAATTATACCTCCGTCCGCAAAGTCGGTTTCAGGAACTTCCTCAACAGAGCTAACTCCTACAGATAAGACTTTCACCGAGGTGGATATGAAGATTCTGTCTTCGATCGGAGCCTTCACGGGTATTGCATTAGAAAATGCGTTCTTGCATCAGAAGGCCAGAGAATTGGCTTTGATCGACCCCCTTACAAAAATAAGTAACCGTCATTGTTTTAATGAAATGTTACACCGCGAAACAGACCGCATCAGCCGCTACGGGCATACAATCTGTGTACTTATGATAGATGTGGACAATTTAAAGTTCATCAATGATAATTACGGACATCTGACAGGTGACAAGGTTCTTTGTGATGTTGCTGATGTACTTAGAACTTCTGTGCGTGACTCTGATATTCTCGCAAGATTCGGCGGCGATGAGTTTGTGATACTTATGCCTTTCTCCGATGAATCTGCAGGCTTGGAACTGGCGGAAAGGATACAAAAATTGATCCGGCAGTGGAATGTGAAGGAATTGATTCCGGAGCTGAAAATAGGAGTGAGCATCGGCGTTCATGCGGCAGGCCCCAAAAACCTGGAGAATGTTTTTCTAAAGGCTGACAAAGAATTATACCGGTACAAAAATTTGCAAAAGCGCCCCGAAAAAAGAATCAATCCCCGAAAAGCAGATGTGCCGTTATCTTTGGCATAACTTTTTGTCGGGAGAGGATAAAAAATATGATGAGAGTGAAGAATATAACGGATAGAGGTATCAGCTCAATAAATAGGGGCAACCCCCAATATGTAAGAGTGATTGTGAATCTTAGCCATTCACGGCGTGAAACTTGAAATTGGAAATTAGAAATTTGGGAGAGATGAAACGAATTTACGAGTTGACAGACTTCAGC
>JAUWQS010000119.1 GCA_030610915.1 Pseudomonadota bacterium
CTGCATATAGTAGCCGAAGCGCAAAAGCAAAATGGTCTGGCCGCATTCATAGATGCAGAACATGCCCTCGATGTCACCTATGCCAGAAAAATCGGGGTGAATACCGATGATCTGCTCATATCTCAACCCGATACCGGCGAGCAGGCGCTGGAGATCGCGGAGACCCTGGTCAGAAGCGGGGCATTGGACGTTCTGGTCATAGATTCAGTTGCCGCTCTCGTACCACGGGCGGAACTTGAAGGGGAGATGGGCGATGCGCAGATGGGACTCCAGGCGAGGCTCATGTCCCAGGCCCTGCGAAAGCTCACTGGAAGTATCGGAAAATCAAAGACGACTGTTATCTTCATCAATCAGATAAGGATGAAGATAGGGGTGTTCTTTGGAAACCCGGAAACCACCACCGGTGGAAACGCCCTCAAGTTCTACTCAACGATGCGTTTAGACATCAGAAGAACAGCGTCTATAAAACAGGGTGAGGCGGTTATAGGGAACAGGACGCGAGTCAAGATCGTCAAGAACAAGGTGGCGCCACCCTTCAGACAGACAGAATTTGACATCATATTCGGCGAAGGTATCTCAAAAGAGGGGGATATCCTCGATCTTGCCGCAACCAGCGGGATCGTCGAAAAGAGCGGCGCATGGTATTCTTATAATGGCGAAAGAATAGGACAGGGAAGAGAGAACACAAAGACATTTCTCAAGAAAAATCCTGATATCATGAAAGGAATAGAGGAAGAGGTTCGCGAAAAGTTCTCTCTAAATTCAAGAGAAACAGATGAAACGGCATGATCCGAACCATGTAACACCTCAATAAGTACGCGGGGTAAGTGCGACTTTGGTCGCCCTTGCCGGGGAGGTTAAATCGAATGAAGGCAATGGTCTTGAACAAGATATGCAGTCTCGAGGAAAATAAGGCCCCACTGGAGTTGGCAAACCTGAAGGATCCTGTGCCCGGAGACAATGAGATACTGGTAAAGGTCTCGGCCTGCGGCGTTTGTCATACTGAGCTGGACGAGATCGAAGGAAGGACTTCCCCGCCGCGTTTTCCGGTTGTTCCCGGCCATGAAGTTATCGGGAGAGTGGAAGAAAGAGGCGGCAAAGTAAAGAAGTTCAATGTCGGAGACAGGGTGGGAATTGGCTGGATATATTCAGCATGCGGAGAATGCAGTTCCTGCCTCGAAGACAATGAAAATCTATGTGAAGATTTCAAGGCCACAGGTAGAGATGCCAATGGAGGGTATGCGGAATATATGGTAGTCATGGAAGATTTCGCCTATAAAATTCCCGAGGTGTTTTCAGACCTGGAAGCGGCCCCCCTTCTATGCGCCGGCGCCATTGGATACCGCTCCCTGAAATTGACCGGCATCCAGGACGGACAAAATCTCGGACTCACCGGATTTGGGGCTTCGGCTCACCTGGTAATGAAGATGGCAAGAAAAAAATATCCACAATCGAAGGTGTTCGTATTTGCCAGAAGTAAAAAGGAAAGAAGCTTTGCCAGAGAACTTGGAGCGGTCTGGGCGGGGGAAACGGAAGAAGAATCACCTGAAAAACTGAACTGTATAATCGACACCACGCCGGTCTGGAAGCCGATAGTTGAGGCCTTGAAAAACTTAAAAAGCGGTGGAAGACTGGTCATAAATGCAATCCGCAAAGAGGATGCGGACAAGGATTATCTTTTAAATCTGGATTACCCGACCCACCTCTGGCTTGAAAAGGAGATAAAGAGTGTGGCCAATGTGACCAGAAGAGATATCAGCGAATTTCTGGAGCTGGCAGCCCGGATCCCCATAAGACCTGAAGTACAGGAGTTTGCGCTGGAAGAGGCAAATAGGGCATTGGTCGAGCTCAAGGAGCGAAAAATCCGGGGAGCGAAGGTTTTAAATTGCGCCTGACGGATACACCGGAAATAATGGAATCTTCGTTTTACATAACACCGCCATCCGCCCTGGGAACCTTTGGCATTGTATGGCGGAAGACCGGCGACGGTCCGAGGGTTCACCGGGTACTTCTCCCTGATAAAAATGACCGGGTGGAGGCGCTCATCCATCTCGGTTTTTCCGGGGCAAGCAATCTGTCATATCCCGCTATCAACAAGCTTGGCAGTCAGATTCAAATGTTTCTTGAGGGCAGGGATGTCATCTTTGATATGGGCATGTTGGCTCTCGACGGGTGTTCTCAATTTCAGCAGAAAGTCCTCCTGGCAGAATACAAGATTCCCCGTGGAATGGTGAGCACCTACGGGAGAATTTCAAAACGCCTGAATCTGCCGGGCGGCGCAAGAGCGGTTGGTTCAGCGCTGTCACACAACCCGTTCCCGATAATTGTTCCCTGTCACCGGACTATCAGATATGATGGACAACCTGGCGGGTTCCAGGGAGGGCAGAAGATGAAGCGCACCCTGCTTGAACTTGAAGAGATAGAATTTTCACGATCGGGGAGAGTCATAACCAACAGGATTTACTATTAACATTACAGTGTAACCCGCCTTGAACGCTTCAGATTTTCAGGCCGCCTGATCTTCATTCTCGACAATTTCATTGACTAATTGGTCTTTTATCTGATAGAAATCTATCATCAAAGGAAAAAATGAACTATGTCGAGCTTTTCCCAAAAAAACACGAGAGTAACCAGCCTGTACCTCCTGGGCAGGGAAAGTGAGTACATCAAGTCCCGTTTGAAGTTGAATTCACGGCGGAAGAAGACCGTACTCGTCGTTCCCACACTGGCCACGGAATTTACCTTAGATGAGAACATGCCCGTCTTTGAAAATATCGTTAGACAGTTGAGAAATGCTCATTATCTCTCAAAGATCATCATCGGCCTTGACGGGGCAACTGATGACGAGGCGCTTCAGCTCGCGGATATCCTTAAAAGGTGCGGTCTAAAGAATTACCTGATCCAGCACAACCAGGGCGCAGGATTTACCACAATTTACAACCGCCTAAGTGAGGCGGGCATGGGATTAAATCAACCGGGCAAAGGCAGGAATATGTTCATGTCTTTTGGCGTTGCCCAGGCATTGGAAGCCAAGTATGTCGGCGTGATTGATGCCGACATAAAAAGCTTTCACCGGCGGCAGCTTGACCGCCTTCTCTATCCGGTCGTTGTTCTTGATTACCAGTTTGCCAAGGGCTTCTACCACAGGATAGCAAATGGCCGGATGTATGGGCGTGTGAAGCGGCTTCTCCTCGATCCTCTTCTCTTTGCCCTGAAGCGCAAGTTTTCTGAGTCCGGAGAATTGAAACTCTTGAGAATCGTTGACTTTCTTCTCACCTTCGATTACCAGCTCTCCGGCGAGGTAGCCTTCGACGTCAGTCTCCTCAAACGTATGCATTTTGCCACCAACTGGGGTGTAGAGATATTTACTCTCGTAGAGGTTTATCGCAAGGCAACCAACGTGGCCCAGGTACAGTTTTCCGGAACGTCCTTTGACCATAAACATCAACCGGTTTCTGAAGACAACATGGAAAAGGGCCTCTTCAAAATGGCCATCGACATTGTCACCACGCTCCTCTCAACCCTGGTCATTGAAGAGGGGCTCGAAATCTCAGACTACTTTATCCAGGATCTTACGATCACATACCTGAATGTGGCCGATGAACTGATAAAAAAGTATGAGGATAATTCATCCTTTTCAGAACTCAATTATGACCGGAATGCCGAAGAAGCAATGGTGAGAGGAATCTTCAAGGACGCTATCCTGCATGCCGGTGATCTGCTTACCTCTCCATATCGCCTGACAGAGCGTTTCCTTCGCTTTCTCTCAAATGATGAAAGATTTGGAAAGTATATGTACGCCGGGTTGGGCCAGGATATCCTGATGGCAGGAAAGAAAGTTTACGACCAGCCTTTTGAGGTGCCAAAGACAGCCTCATGGAAACAGGTTATCATGATGCTGCCCGGGATATTGGAAGATATCAATGACGTAATCAAAAAAGAGAAGGCGATTTACGGGAATCCTTAACTACTCAGGTTGCTTAGGCTGCCCTTCGACCTTAATCCTCCTCAAACAACCAGCAGAATCCTCAGATCCATTACATTGGTCATGGTCGGCCCTGTTATCAGCAAATCATTGAGACCTTCAAAGAAATGATACGAGTCGTTGTTTTTAAGAAACTCTGAGGCCTTGTATCCTTGAGCCAGGCTTCTCGGCACAGTCGCGCCGTCGGCAATGGCCCCGGCCGCATCTGTAGGTCCATCGGTGCCATCCGTTCCTCCGCTCAAGACAACAACCCCGTCCAGCCCTTCTATCTCAATGGCGGCCGCCAGGGCAAATTCCATGTTGCGTCCCCCAAGACCATCACCACGAATGGTAACGGTGGTTTCACCTCCCGATATGATACAGGCAGGTTTCGGAACAGGATTCCCCGACTTTAGAATTTCCTTGATGATGGCTGCATGAACCTTTGCAACATCGCGGGTTTCCCCCTCAACAAAGGAGGAGAGGATCAGCGCATTATAACGCATAGCAGCCGCTTCATCCCTCGCAGCGTCGATGGAAAGGTCCCCGCTCCCTATAATAAGGTTGTATGTCCTGTCAAATATCCGGTCTGCTGGTTTGGGTGTCTCAGTTTCCATGCCATGCACACCGTTTTCCAGATATTTCATAACAACAGACGGGATATCATTCTTAATACCGTATTTTTCAACTACTTTCACGCAATCGGAAAATGTGCTTCTGTCGGCAACTGTTGGACCGGAGGCAATCACATCGAGATCGTCACCTATTACATCTGAAAGTATCAGCGTGACAAGAGAGCTGGGGAAGGCCGCATGTGCCAGCTTTCCACCTTTGATTCCCGAAATATGCTTGCGTATTGAGTTGATTTCATGAATATTTGCCCCGCAGGCCAGGAGTACACGTGTTGTTTTTTGCTTATCCCTTAGTGTAATGCCGGAAACCGGCAATGGCATGAGAGCGGAGCCGCCACCTGAGATCAGGCATATAATCAGATCTTTTTCATCAGACCGTTCAAGCAGATTGAGAATATGCCCTGCACAGGCCATACCTGCCTCATCGGGAACCGGATGCCCCGCTTCAGTGACGGCAAACCTTTTCAATGGGAGACTGTGCCCGTATTTCGTTATTATGATTCCCTCGTCTATACGAGAGCCCAAAATACTCTCTATGGCAGCAGCCATGAGGGCTGCTGCTTTGCCGGCGCCCACCACCTTGATACTGTCGAATCTTTTCAGATCATATTCATGGTCTCCTACCATTAGTCGATCACCGGTGGTAAGGTGAACAAATCGGAGCACCGCCTGTTTTGGATCTGCAGCTTTCAGACCCGCATCAAAGATCTTCAGGATATCCTTTCGTGGATTACACTCCATGATTATTACTCCATGTTCGAAGCTGAAAACAAAAATAACATTTTAGCTGTTTGAAATCCATTTTTAAGAAATGACATGACATGATTTCATCTTCTGATACGAAAAACTTAGAATTAGAGTGTCACCACCGCACTAATTTCCAGCCATTTTCACCGGTTTAGAATCCTACCAATACTATTTTCTTCCTTTTCTTCCATTGAAATATTTCAATTGTATCTTCTTTTCTGTATTTTCTTTGAATTGGTTCTTACTGCCTTTGCTCACAAAAGCTTATCGTACAGTCCATATACCCTTCACTGCTCATAAAAATTGGTCCTCCTTTCGCAAAGAAGGATGGGAAGGTCGATGCCGTCCCTTATGTTGTGTGTTTTTCTATCCTATTGAAATTGCAAGGTTATATCGTCATTCTAGCTTTTTGAAGATATGTGGTATATATTCAAGTAGTTATTCATTTTCCGGCCATTTTTATAATTTCACCGGCAACATAAAA
>JAUWQS010000387.1 GCA_030610915.1 Pseudomonadota bacterium
CAATTTGGCTCCATGCCGGCGAACTGCCCTCTTCACCTTTGATGATATAACCGGATGGTTCTCGGTCGTATTTGTGCCGATTGCGAGGATCAGATCTGTAAACTCTATTTCGTCAACGGAGTTTGTCATTGCGCCACTTCCAAATGCAGCGGCCAGACCGGCCACTGTGACGGAGTGTCAGAGACGGGCACAGTGATCGACGTTGTTTGTTCCAATCGCCGCCCTCATGAATTTCTGAAAGAGATAATTTTCCTCATTGGTACAGCGCGCGGAAGAGAACCCTGCAAGGCTGTCTGCGCCGTAATTTTCCTTTATAGAACCAAATTTGCCGGCTATAAAATCACAGGCCTCATCCCAGCTTGCCTCCCTCAATTCACCATCTTTCCTGATCAGAGGGGTTGTCAACCGGTCCGGATGGTTTACAAAGTCCATCCCGAATCTTCCTTTGACGCAAAGGGCGCCCTGATTCGGTGTGCCATATTCCTGATTGCCTGTAACCTTGACAATCTTTCCGTTGTGAACATGAAGATCCATCTGACACCCCACACCGCAGTAGGCACATGTGGTTCTCACCTTTTCAATCTCCCATGGACGTCCTTCAAACCGCGCCTGCTTGAAGGTCAGGGCGCCGACCGGACAGGCATCGACACACTCGCCGCAAAAGTAACACTCGGAATCTATATAATCATCAGCAAAGGCCGGCCCAACCCTGGTATGCGATCCACGCATCGAAAAATCAAGGATCTCATTTACCTGTACTTCATTGCAGACCCTCACACACCGGCCGCAAAGCACACATTTATTCAGGTCTTTCTGGATCATGGTATTGGTGTCTTCAATATTATATCCGGGGGGTTCAATCGGGAAACGAGGTTTCTCAATTTTCAGCGTGTAGATCAGGTCCTGAAGTTCACAATTTCCATTTTGCTCGCATGTAAGGCAATTGTGATCGCCGGAGGCCCATAGAAGCTCTACCACCAGCCTGCGGGCGCTCATCACTTTTTCAGTATCGGTCTTAACGACCATGCCGGCAGCAACCGGCATACAGCATGAGGCCTCTAACTTCCCGGCTTTCCCAACCTCGACAACACAGACACGGCATGCCCCTGCCGGTGTTGTTCCGGAATAATAGCAAAGGGTTGGGATATATATCCCGTTTTCTCTCGCCACCTCAAGGATGGTCTGACCGGGATTTGCCTCCACTTCCCTCCCATCAATCGTCAATAAAATCTTGTTGTTCATTTCGCACTCCTTATCTATACATTTTGTGTATCAGCTCAATAAATCAGGGTAGGATAACCTCTAAAAGCCGACGGTAACGGCAACATATGGGCCGGCTGTATTGTAATCAAATTCCACATCGTCGGCATCAACATTGACCATGAAGGCCCTGTAACCACCGTGGATGTCTATTAACGGAAAAGGAGTAAATGTAATCTCTGCAAATCCATCAAAAATTGTTCCTCCTCCATAACCCATCCCTGTAACCTGAGCTCTGGCTTCCAGAAGGTCGGCAAGAAGCCCCACATGAGCATTAAGACCAAGCATCGGAATAGGGACAGTGAATTCCTCTTTTGTGCTTATTGCCGCCGATCTAATACCAACCGATCCATCGATTATCTTAACCTCACCAACAAGCCCCAGAGAAAAACCGGCCAGGATATTTTCAAGATCAAGGACATCATACTGGTACTTGATATCAAAGACATCATAATCGAGTTCGGTTACAATTGAGGTGTTTTTAGCATAAGTTTTGCCATTGAAGATAATTTCCTTATTGAGAATCTCTCTGCCGTCATACTCAGCCCTGTAACAGGAGAAACTAAGGTGATGACTTCCAAGGCCGGCAAAAGCTTCAATAATCGGGTAGGACTCGTCAGACATTCCAAGATCATCCTTTAATTTGACTGTTGTGCCGTCAAGACCCTTTCCATCCACTCTGAGGTCACCACTGCTAAGCTCAGGAAACCAGTAATATGCCCTTGCTCCCAACTCAAGCGCCATCGCAGTCGTTGAGAATACTACAACAACGACCATACAGGTAAATAACAACAACAAGGTCTTTTTCATAATCTTCCCCTTTTTTGGACTTCTACAATCCGACTTTAAATTTTTGGACATTGAACCGTGAACCTGACAACCTGAGCAACTGCACTCGTATCAGATGTAAAAATCTATTTCAAGTGGAAAATCATATCCACTGCTATTGGAAAATCTCTCCGCTGTGGCAACTCTGCCCGTCTAATCACTTTCACCTCATTATGCATCTGTTCACCGCAGAGGCGCAGAGACCGCAGAGAAAAACTATTTTTGTAAGCCAAGAGGGTAAAGTTGATTCGCTTGCTACTTTGATAACCGCTTCTGTAGTCCTGCATAACTTTTTTGTATCCGTTCACCGCAGAGAGCGCAGAGACGGCAAAACAATTAGCTTATGATTAACTGGCGGGCGGGTGGCATGGACAAACTTGTTTGTCCGTGCGTAACTACTTTAACTGTGGGTTATTACGTGTTGCTTTCAGCTTATCCCCGGGTTAGTTGGTTAAATGGTGAATGTCTTTGAACCACTCAACTACTCGACGACTCAACAATTTAACGATCTTAGCTCTTGGCTTACAAGGCTAATTTCTCTGCGCTCTCTGCGG
>JAUWQS010000390.1 GCA_030610915.1 Pseudomonadota bacterium
CTCGTAAAAAGCTCCGCTATGCCAACACGTCGGCATTATAATAGGAAGTAACTTGTTTAAGTCATTCCCGCGTTATTTTTGTCACTCCCGCGCAGGCTGGAGTCCATAAGTGCTTGAAAAAACTGGATTCCCGATCAAGTCGGGAATGACAAAATAAAAGGTCGGGAATAACAAGTTACTTGGAAGTCCATAAATACCGTTTTCCGTCATTCCGGCGAAAGCCGGAATTCAGTATTTTCAGGCAGTTGCAGACCCTCTGAACGCCGGTTTTCACCGGAATGACGACTTCCAGGTAACTTATGCGAAATCGCACTCAAAAAGTGACTCCGTCGGGCGAGACGCCCGACCTACTACGTGGGGGCAGAAGAACATTGCATCCTGCACCACACAGGGTAGGCGTCCCGCACCACACAGGGTAGGCGTCTTCGCACCCATGGAATAGTAGGACAGGCGTCCCGCCTGTCTATCGCCTGTCTATAAAAATGAATGCAACCTGGCATTAAAATCAAGTTACTTTCCATTATAATGCCGACGTGCCTGCCTGTGCGTGCACGCACCTGTCTGCGTGCGGACACGCACAGGCAGTCGCAGACAGATCGGCATAGCGGAGCTTTTTACGAGACTATTAAATGTTGTCAATTTAGCATATCCCTCAATTTTTCCCCTCCCAGAACATGCATATGAAGGTGAAAGACTAACTGTCCCCCTTCTTCGTTGCAGTTTATAATTACCCTAAATCCTCTTTTGTCAATTCCCTTGATCCTCGCCACTTCCTGTGCGGCCAAAAACATGGCATCCAGTACATTTGTTTTTTCCCGTGTGACATCCATAAGAGTTGGGATGTGTTCTTTCGGGATAATAACTACGTGGACAGAGGCCATAGGATTTATGTCATCAAAGGCCAATACATTCTCGGTTTCATAGACCTTGATGCCTGGTATCTCCCCACTAACAATTTTACAGAAGATGCAGTCTTTCATGCCTCGTCCCCCTTTATCCACGAATTTCACGAATTAATACAAACAAAGAAACAAAACGTATTTTTATATTTAGTGTAAATTGGTGTAATTGGTGGATTATTTTTTTGCTTTGCGCTCTTTCGTTCCCTTCAGCCTTCAGCCTAAACAGCTTCAGCCTGAGACCCCTATGGCATCCTCCAGACGTAAGTCGCCATTATAGAGAGCCCTTCCAATGATAACCCCCATTACTCCGGACTTCTCCGTTTTCATCAGCTTTTCAACATCATGAATACTTGACACTCCTCCGGAGGCTATCACAGGGATATCCACAGCCCGGGCAAGATTTTCCGTGGCTTCTATATTAACGCCAATCCCCATACCATCCCTCTTAATATCAGTATACACAACTGCATCCAGACCGTGTCCCTCATAGCTCTTTGCCACTTTTAGAGCGGATTCACTCATCTTTTCCGTCCATGCTTCTACTGCTACTTTTCCGTCACTTGCATCGATACCGAGAATGATCCTTCCCCTGTAAGCGCTGCAGGCATCTGCAACAAACTTTCTATCCTTCATGGCCGCCGTTCCAAGTATAACCCGATATACTCCCATTCCAACGTAGTCTTCAATGGTTTCCATATTTCTTATCCCGCCACCGACCTGAACAGGCACATTTATCTTCCTGATGATATCTCTAATTATCTCTCTATTTCGGGGAGCGCCGGCAAGAGATCCATCCAGATCAACAATGTGGATCCGCTCGGCTCCTTTTTTCTGCCATATTTCTGCAACCTCAACAGGGTTGTCCGAATATACCGTAGAGCGACTAAAATCTCCCTGAAGCAGTCGCACACACTTTTCATCCTTCAAATCTATGGCCGGTATTATAAGCATCTGATAGACTCCTAAGCCGGATAAGCCGGAACAAAAAAACGGTTCAAGGTTCAACGGTTCACGGTTCAACGGTTAAAAGCTATGTGGCCGTTCACGGCTTAAAACTTGGAATCGGATATCTTCCCCCGCAGTAGGACAGGCGTCTCGCCTGTCTGCGGAGAATGGCTACTAAATTCGTAACTACTCAGACATATAGGCGGAAGGCTGTTAGGAAAAGTCTCGAATACTGCGCACTTTGAAGCCATTTTTGCACGAATTTCACGACTAAGTCAGCGCAAATAAATAACCTTTACACTATATCAAACCCTAATTCGATAAGTAGGGGCCGATACCCTCATCGACCGGATATTCAAGCCTGTTCGGGGAACAGGCCCTACATTCAACAGCTTGCCCGAAGGTCGCTCTGCGGTGAACAGTTACAAAGCTATCAACCGTGAACCGTGAACCCTGAACCCTGAACTTGAGCAGTTACCGCAAATCAGGAAAAGTCTTTAGTATCTTATCCACTCCCACTTCAGATAATTCCTCAGCCGTAAGCCACTTCCCACCCTGTTTAAAAAAAGATGAAATTTGAAGGATGTTTTCCAGGAGCGAACCCTGAGTTCTGTCGAAAATACCTTTCCATACCAGCGCCCCATCGCTGACCCTTATCAGATATATGCCGAAAGCAACAGAAGCAGGTTTCTCAACAGAATAAGGATATCCCTTTCTTTCCCTGTAACGATAAACATATCCCATAATAACGCCGTCCGCCTCCAGTTCCTTGCCGACTTT
>JAUWQS010000033.1 GCA_030610915.1 Pseudomonadota bacterium
CTTCAGCCTGAATCTGCGGTGAGCGATTACCGTAAAAATAAAAAAATGAGGAGGTATCATGAGGGATAGACCACGATCATCACAGTCGATTGAACAGTTGATTGAAACTCAGTGTCGTAAATGGCAGGTTATGGGTAAAGAAAAAGATAAGAAGGAATCGGCGCTCCCTTGCATAACGGTTTCAAGAGAGCCAGGCAGCCTGGGCCGCCAGGTGGCCAAAGAACTTGCCGGCCAATTGGGCCTCGACCTGTTTGGTGGTAAGATAATTCATGAAGTGGCCAAAAGCGCCAATATGAGTGAAAGGGTTGTCGAATCTCTGGACGAAAAGAGGCGTTCCTTCCTGAATGAGCTTGTGGAAACTATGGAAAGAAAACGCCACCTCTGGGACTATGAGTACTTGAGTCATCTCACGAAGGTTATACGCACTATTGGCGAATATGGTCCTGCCGTGTTGTTGGGCAGAGGCGCGAACTTTATACTTCCTCCTGATAAAACCTTCAGAATCAGGGTTATCGCCCCCTTAGATGTGAGGATTAAGAACTTTGCCGATGAGTTTGGCGTCTCTAAAGATGAGGCGGAGCAGCATGTGAAAAACGTAGGTTCTGATCGTAAGGCTTTTATCAGAAAATACTTTCATACCGACATAGCGGATCCAATACATTACAATCTCGTGATAAATACTAAAGGCTTAAGTATCGATGCTGTCGTAAAGATTATAAAAACCGCCTTGGAGTCAAGGATGGTTACACGGTAACCGGAATAGGATTTGAGTATATCTTATTCTGAATCCTTTCTTGGAAGTGTATACCTCGGAAGGTCACAAATTGCGGTTTTCTCGGAGAGTACCTGCCTGAGGCCTGATGAGAATTTCGAGTATAAGAAAAACGTCCTTGTGTATCAATGGAACAATGAATATCTCCCATTGAGAACCTCCTTGTCGCTTCTCACTTTAAGCGGTTCACGTCAAAGGAGGTTCTCTTACATTCCCGGAAATGTCTAACTTTACGAGTCCTCCGGCAAAGCAGGGGGGTTTACCCGGGATTAATTGTGGTTCCGGCTTGTCCGGGTTAGGCGAGGGAGACTTCATTCTGTCGACCCCAAGACCCCTTTTATTTACATCAGAATTTCCAGAATCGCTTTCTGAACATGAAGACGGTTTTCTGCCTGGTCGAACACTACAGAGTGGGGACCATCCATCACCTCGGCGATTATCTCCTCTCCCCTGTGGGCTGGAAGACAATGCATGATAATAACACCGTCTTTTGCGTGGCTGATCAATTCTGTATTTACCTGATAATCTTTAAATACCGTGGCCCTTTTCGTGCTTTCATCCTCCCTGCCCATGCTTACCCACACATCTGTATAAATAACATCGGCGCCGGCCGCCGCCTCGGAAGGATTCCGATAAAGTGTCACGTTGCCCTCTTTTATTCCTTTTTTAAGTATGTTCTCATCCGGCTCGTATCCCGCGGGGCAGGCAAGGGTGAGTTGAAAGGGCAATCTTGCCGCCGCATTTATCCAGGAGTTGGCTATATTGTTTCCATCGCCCACATAAGCGATCTTCATGCCTTCATAACTTCCGTTCTTCTCTATAATCGTAAACAGGTCGCTCAATATCTGACATGGATGAAGGAGATCGGTCAAACCGTTTATGACCGGGACAGTTGCATGGATTGCAAACTCATCGACAGATTCCTGAGAAAATGTCCTGATCATAATGCCATTTAAATATCTCGACATTACTCTCGCGGTATCAGCTATCGTTTCGCTCCTTCCAAGCTGGATGTCGCGCGTGCTGAGAAATATGGCCATCCCTCCTAACTGATACATGCCGGCTTCAAAGGAAAGTCTCGTCCTCGTCGATGATTTTTCAAATATCATCCCTAAAGTTTTTCCCTCTAATGTCGAGCAGGTCCGTCCCTCTCTGAGCATCTTTTTCAGACTGCCGGCCCTTTCAAATATCTCTTCAAAATCGGCTTTTTCGAGATCGTAAACACTTAAGAGGTCTTTTTTCATTGGTCTTCCATAGCCTCGTCCAGCACAGAGACGACTCTGTCAATCTCTTCCTCTCCTATGGTTAATGGAGGAAGGAATCTCAGAATATTGCCGCATGTGCAGTTTATCAACACACCTTTATTCATGCACTTCCTTACGATATCACTACCTTCCTCAACAAGTTCCATTCCAATCATCAGACCCTTTCCCCTCACCTCCCTGACGACAGGATGTCTTTTCTTCAGCTTGCTTAGTCTCTCTAAAAGATATGCCCCCATTCTTCTGCAGTTTTCCAGCACGCCGTCGTTTAACAGGGTTTCCATTACTGCAAGTCCGGCAACCATTGCGAGCGGGTTTCCTCCAAAGGTAGAGGCATGGCTTCCCGGAACAAAGGCGGATGCTATCTTATCTGTTGCCAGCATTGCTCCCACAGGAAATCCGTTCCCCAGGGCCTTGGCCAGTGTCATAATGTCAGGTTCAATTCCGCAACCTTGATAGGCGAACAGGGTTCCGGTGCGCCCCATACCTGTCTGAATCTCATCTAAAATAAAAAGAAGTCCATTGTCGTCGCAGATTCTCCTGACTCCGCGAAGATAATCATCATCGGGTATCTTCACGCCGCCTTCCCCCTGAATCGGCTCAACTATGATCCCACAGGTTTTTTCCGTTATGGCCGATTTTAGGGCGGAAAGATCGTTAAAAGGGACGTGCCTGAATCCTTCGGGGAGGGGAGCGAAACCTGTCTGAAATTTGCCCTGCCCTGTCGCCGCAACAGTTGCGAGGGTGCGTCCGTGGAAAGAATCCTTCATGGCGATCAGATCACATTTGTCTCCCGGCATATAATCACAGGCATATTTCCGGGCGAGCTTAAAGGCTGCCTCGTTGGCCTCTGCGCCGCTATTGCAGAAGAAGACCTTGTCGGCGAATGAGTTTTCCGCCAGAAGCTTTGCAAGAATGATTTGTGGTTCAATGTGATAGAGATTTGAGACATGGGTAAGGATACCTGCCTGTTTTTTGATTGCCTCCGCCACCTTTGGGTGGCAGTGACCGAGACTGCAAACGGCAATCCCGGCGACAAAATCAAGATACTCCCTTCCGTCGCTGTCCCACACCTTTGCGCCGGAACCCCTTACCAGCACAATCGGAAAACGCCTGTAAGTTCCCATGATATATTGATCAGAATGCGCAATAAGTTCTTCCGTAGTCATAGCGTTTTCCCTTCGTAGTCGCTCACCATCTCCGTTCCAATTCCCATATCGGTAAATATCTCCAACAGTATTGCATGACTCAGACGACCATCGATGATATGAGCCTTCTTTGTTCCGCCTCTCAGCGCCTTCATGCAGCATTTTACCTTCGGATACATGCCTCCTTCAATGACGCCCGCCTCGATCAACCCCTTTGCCTCATCATCATCGATGGTATTTATAAGTTTACCTTCCGCATCGAGAACACCTTCCACATCGGTCAGCAGCACAAGCTTCTCTGCATGCAAGGCTGCCGCCACCTCGCCGGCAACGATATCGGCATTGATGTTATAGGTCTCACCGTCATCTCCGACACCGACAGGCGCTATGACAGGGATGAAGCCATCTCTTGTCAGCGATGTGATAATGTCTGTGTTAAGTTTTTTGACTTTGCCTGCGAGCCCCAGATCTATAATCTCCGGCGGCGTATCTTTTGCCTTGTCGGCGCTCAAAAAATATCTTTCCGCCTGAATGAGATTGCCGTCTTTTCCGCTCAGGCCGACAGCTCTGCCTCCGTGAAGGTTGATGAGTCCCACTATCTCTTTATTTACGTTACCGGCAAGAACCATTTCAACAATTGTCATGGTTTCCCTGTCCGTCACCCTTATTCCCTGAACAAATTTTGAGTCTTTTCCCAACCTTTTCAAGAGACTCCCGATCTGCGGACCGCCGCCATGCACAACGACAGGGTTGATACCGACATATTTCATCATGACCACATCCATGGCAAACATCTTTTTCAAGCCTTCATCCGCCATGGCGTGGCCGCCATACTTTATGACGATGGTCTTATTGTAAAAGCGGCGTATATATGGCAAGGCCTCGATAAGAATGTCGGCCCTCTCCATAGATTTTTTAATGCTGTCCATAACTGTTTAGGTTGTTTAGGCTGAAGGCTGAAGGCTATTAGTCCCTTAGTCAGCGCAAATAAATAATCTTTACACTATATCAACTCTTGGTTTGATTTTATAGCTCCATTTACGATGAAAACCGGCAACCTTGGTCTTCTCAGGTAATTCCAACATGCTGACAGTATGCCAAAGCTACTGCTAAATATAAAGGTTCAGAGATCATCGAACGTCGAATAATGATGTCGCTCCGCTCCTTAAATTATCCTAAAATCGAATACCGAATATTCAACAGCTATTTCTCTTTCTTCATTGTTCTTCATTCAACATTCGATGTTGGATGTTGGACGTTGGATGTTCGATGTTCATTCTTTCCCCTTTGATTCCGGCTTGTCAGAGTTGGGAAAAACCTTCTACCTACAGCCTAAGCTTAAAGGATATACCTGCTCAGATCTTCATCTTCCACAATATCGTCCAGTTTCTTGTTCACGTAATCCGCATCTATCGTTGCTTTCTTTTTCTTCATGTCAGGGGCGTCGAAGGAGATTTCATCGAGGAGTGTTTCCATAATAGTATACAGCCTCCTCGCTCCGATATTTTCAGCCCTTTCATTTACCACGGTGGCAATCTCAGCGATCTCGGCGATGGCTTCCTCAGAGAAAACAATCTTTACATTCTCAGTTGCCATCATCTCCACATATTGTTTTATGAGCGCATTATGGGGTTCTGTAAGTATTCTGATAAATTCCTCCTTGCCGAGGGAATCGAGTTCCACTCTTATGGGAAATCGACCCTGGAGTTCGGGAATGAGATCGGATGGTTTGGTGGAGCTGAATGCCCCGGCGGCAATGAACAGGATGTGATCAGATTTCACCATGCCATATCTGGTGTTTACAGTAGATCCCTCCACGATGGGCAGCATGTCTCTCTGAACACCTTCCCTCGAAACATCCGGACCATGAGTCGAATCGCTTCCAACGATCTTATCGATCTCATCTAAGAATATGATGCCTGACTGTTCCACCCTCTCTATGGCCGTTCTGGTGACCTTATCCATATCTACCAGTCTTTGAGCCTCCTCGTCAGCCAGAATCTCCATCGCCTCAGGAATCCTGGCATTCCTCATCTGCTTCTTCTGGGGAAACATATTTCCGAACATCTCCTTGATATTCACGCCCATATCCTCTACTCCCGAAGATGAGAATATCTCAACCATCGGACCTGTTCTGCTCTCCGCCACCTCTAAATCCACAAGACGATCATCTAATTTTCCGTCGCGAAGGAGCCTGCGCAGCTTCTCACGAGTGGTATCACTCTGAACAAGCTGTTCATCTTCAGGCTGCTCAGAACTCTCATCAGAAAGGACGTCTTCAACCTTTTTCTCCGAAAGCTTTGGTGGAAGAAGGATATCAAGAATTCTCTCCTCGGCGATCTCTGCCGCTTTGGCCTTGACATTCTCCTGCTCCTCCATTTTTACCATGTTTACAGATAGCTCTACAAGATCGCGAATCATCGACTCAACATCTCTTCCAACGTAGCCTACCTCTGTAAATTTCGAGGCCTCAATCTTTAAAAACGGGGAATTATCAAGCTTCGCCAGCCGGCGGGCGATCTCCGTCTTCCCAACCCCCGTCGGTCCAATCAAAATAATATTTTTGGGAGATATCTCATCTCTCATCTCCTCGGAGACATTCTGACGTCTCCACCTGTTTCGAAGCGCAATGGCAACGGCCCTCTTGGCATCGCCCTGCCCGATGATATACTTATCCAGTTCTGAAACTGTCTCTCTTGGTGTAAGGTTTTTTGGTGACATATAACTCCCTCTTTTTTAAGTTTCGGGGTAACTACTCAGGTAGTCAGGCTGAAGCTGTTGTAGGCTGAATAGTTACTTTTGTAATTATCTCGCCACCGATCTACGCAGATTATCACTGATATTTTTTCTTTTATTGTAACTACTCACGTAGTCACATGATATCTTTGTATTTAAACCTATCTGCGTTCATCTGTGTGAATCTGTGGCTGAGTAGTTAAGTTTCGGGTTTAACTCGTAACTCGAAACCGGTTATTATCCTGATTCAGGTACAGTATCAAGTTCTTCAATCGTCATCTTGTCATTTGTATAGATACATATCTCAGACGCGATTTGCATTGCCTCCCTCGCTATCTCGGCAGCGCTCAGATCCGAGTGTCTTATGAGCGCCCGAGCCGATGCAAGGGCATAAGGCCCGCCTGAACCTATAGCTATTACGCCATCATCAGATTCTATAACATCGCCATTGCCTGATATAATCAGAAAATGCTTTTCGCTTACCGCTATCATCAAGGCTTCGAGATGTCTTAAAATCCTGTCTGTTCTCCAGTCCTTGGTCAGTTCAACCGCCGCTCTCAAAAGGTTTCCGTTGTGTTGTTCCAGTTTTCGATCAAATCTGTCAAAGAGAGTGAATGCGTCGGCAGTCGCCCCGGCAAATCCAACAATGACCTTATTATTATATAATCTGCGGACCTTTTTGGCGCTATGCTTCATTATAGTAGTGTCCATTGTAACCTGTCCGTCTCCGGCAACCGCTACTTTCCCCTTATGTCTCACTGCTATGATCGTTGTTCCACTTATCTTCATTTAGCCCCCTCTCGCCTTTGGGTGGGAATTATCATACACCTCCATCAGCCTGCTTATACTCACCGATGTGTACTTTTGTGTCGTGGAGAGACTTTCGTGGCCGAGAAGCTCTTGAATAACCCTGAGATCGGCGCCCGCGTCCATCAGATGAGTGGCAAATGTATGCCTTAATGTATGTGGACTGATCTTTCTGTTGATCCCGCTTATATTAACGTACTTATCCACGATTCTTCTCACACTTCTCGGTGTCAGTCTTGTGCCGAACCTGCCAAGAAAAAGTGAGTTTTCGGTATAATCTCCGGTTTTCTTTTTTGTCAATTCTCCTCTTCTTTCAAGATAGTTTTCAACCGCGATCCGCGCAGGACCGCCCACTGGAACAATTCTCTCCTTTTTCCCCTTCCCTCTGATCAACATCCGGCATTGCTTCAAATCGAGGTCATCCACATTCAGGCCGGTAAGCTCGCCGACACGGATGCCTGATGAATACAGCAACTCTATTATTGCCCTGTCCCGGAGTCCGAGCGCGTCAGATTTGAAATTTACGTCGAGAATAGAAAACATCTCATCAACGGAAAGGAAGGTGGGCAGGTATTTATCCGCCCGTGGCATTTGCACCATCTCAGCCGGATTGTTCCTGACTTTTCCTGCGCGTTGCAGATATTTAAAAAATGCCCTGAGAGCTGCGACCTTTCTTGATATCGTGACCTTCTTAATCTTTCTACGGTAGAGAGAACCTAAAAAGGCCCTTATGACCATGTGATCAATACCGGCAAGCGCCTCCTCACTTTCTCCTCTTAGCATATTATTATCTTTCAAAAACTCCTTAAATTGCCTTAAATCGGACAGATAATTCCTCCTGGTGTGAGAAGAAAGGTTTCTCACAACCTTCATGTGATTTTCAAAATCTCTTATTGCTTTTTCCATAGTAACGGTTCAGGGTTCAATGGTTCACGGTCGATAGCTTTTAACCGTTGAACCCTGAACCGTTGAACCCTGAACCCGGTTGAACTACATCTTATATTTCCCGAAATCTTCCGGAGAGAGGTTATCCAAAAAATCTTTCAAATTTTCCCTGTATAATTTATCGTGATCTGCTTTCTTGCCTCCAAAATCTACATTTCTTGATTTTTCAACAACCCTCTCATCCACAAATATAGGAGCATCCATCCGCAGAGCAAGGGCTATTGCATCACTCGGACGGGAATCCACAACAATATCTCTTCCATTATTCATAAGGTATATATTAGCAAAAAAGGTGTTATCCTTCAGATCATTGATCTCAATCCTGGACACTGTCGTGTTGAGTACATTCAGTATGGTTTGCAAGATGTCGTGAGTCATTGGTCTGGAAAAACTTACCTTTTCCAGTTTGGAAGCTATGGCGCTCGCTTCAAAGAGCCCTATCCATATAGGAACAGCTTTCTTCCCGTCTATATCCTTCAGAATTACTATAGGTGTGTTCGTCAAGGGGTCTATTGTTAAAGCGGACACCTTCATTTCTATTAACATTTTTCAACCTCCTAATCTGGACGAGCCGTGAACCGTGAACTCCTTTTTATACCAACTCACCTCTCAGGGAGTGAAGGTAGGCTTTTGTGATCTTTGCCGGAACGGTTTTCCCAATAAGATTAACTCCTCCCCTGAAATTGACGATCTTATTGGACCGTGTTCTTCCCATTACATCATCCTGGCATTTTTTACTGATCCCCTCTACCAGAATATACTCTATCTTACCTTCCAGTGCCCGGTTTTTTTCAAGGGTATGTTTTTTCTGCAGGGACTGAACTTCCTGCAACCTTCTCTTTTTAACATCTTCTCTTGCCTTATCATCGAATTTCACAGCTTCGGTACCCTCACGCTCAGAATACTTGAAAGAGAAAAGACTGTCAAATCTGACTTTCTCCATAAGGTCTATGGTTTTTTGAAAATCATCCTCTGTTTCTCCGGGAAACCCTACAATAATATCTGAAGTAATGCTTATATCAGGACAGACATCTCTTAATCCGGTAACCTTATCAAGATAATCCCGGCTTGTATAGCGCCTCTTCATCCTTTTTAGAACATGGTCTGAACCTGACTGGACGGGCAGGTGAATATGCTCACATAGATTACCAACCTCAGTAAAACATCTTATAATATCATCCGACAGGTCTTTGGGATGAGATGTCATGAATCTTATTCTCTTTATCCCATTTATCTTTCCGACCTCTTTTAATAATACAGAAAAGCCGGGATGGCCACTTATTGTTTTGCCATAGGAATTAACATTCTGTCCGAGAAGAGTCACTTCCTTTACACCTTGATCTGCAAGTGTCGTCACCTCATTTATAATATCCTTAAGCTCTCTGCTCTCTTCCCTTCCCCTTACATAGGGAACAACACAGTAAGCACAGAAATTGTTGCAACCCTGCATGACGGTCACATAAGCGCTCACCCTACTGTTCAGGGATAACGTCGGTATCCCCAGGGATCTTACAGATTCATGAAAACCGGTTTCGAGAACCCGGGACCCTGTAGTTTCTATATATTCTATCATCTCTGGGAGGCGATGTATATTATGGGTGCCAAAAACCATATCCACATACGGCGCTTTCTTAAGAAACTTTGCTCCTAATTGTTGGGCAAGACATCCGCCTATCCCTATGATAATATCCGGTTTATTTAATTTTAGTTTCTTGAGCCTCCCAAGTGCGCTATAAGCCTTTTGCTCGGCCTTTTCCCTGATACTGCATGTATTGATGATAATAAGATCTGCCCTTTTTACATCGTTTGTTGCCTCATATCCCGAACTCTTAAGCAGCTCCGCCATCTGCTCCGAGTCATGGACATTCATCTGACAGCCAAAAGTTGTCAAATGAAGATATTTTTGTTTCAAGGTTTTAGAATCAGGCATCGTTAAATAGTCGAGTGGTCAGTGGTCAGAAAATACTGTCCACTGTTCACTGTTCACTGCCCACTGCCCACTGTTCACTGTCCACTGTTTTTTTACCTTCCACCTTCAGTCTATACAATAGAGGGCTGATCTTCCCCTGTATATTGCTGCATCTCCAAGATCTTCTTCTATTCTCAGAAGCTGGTTGTATTTGGCCAGCCGCTCACTCCTGGAGACAGATCCGCTTTTGATCTGGCCGCAATTGGCTGCAACGGCAACATCGGCCATAAAACTATCTTCCGTCTCTCCGGATCTGTGGGATATTACTGTGGTATATCCGGCCTCCTTTGCCCTTTCAATGGTTTCCAGGGTCTCGGTCAGGGTGCCTATCTGGTTGAGTTTAATAAGGATCGAATTGGCAACCCCGAGAGATATTCCTTTCCTGAGTATTTCTTTATTTGTGACGAATATGTCATCACCGACAATCTGAATTCTGGAGCCTAATTCATCCGTCAACATTTTCCAGCCCTTCCAGTCATCTTCCGCCAGGCCATCCTCGATGGAGATGATCGGATATCTCTCAACCAGATCACTGTAAAATTTTATCATTTCTTCAGCGCTCTTGTTGGGTTCTTTCTCTGCAGACAGTACATACCTGCCGTCAAAATAAAAGGAACTCGCCGCCGAATCAACGGCTATATATATATCTTTCCCCGGTTCATAATTTCCTGTTTCAATAGCTTCCATGATAAGTGAGAGCGCCTCTTCGTTGGACTTGAGATCAGGCGCGAATCCACCTTCGTCTCCGACTCCGGTGTTATAACCTTTCTTCTTAAGAACATCTTTCAAATTATGAAAGACCTCGCTGCATATGCGCAGACCTTCTCTAAAATTACCGGCGCCAACCGGCATAATCATAAATTCCTGGATATCAACATTATTGTCCGCATGTTTCCCCCCATTTAATATATTGACCATTGGAACGGGAATTTCTCTGGCGGAGATTCCACCAATATATCTGTAGAGTGG
>JAUWQS010000155.1 GCA_030610915.1 Pseudomonadota bacterium
TAACTTGATGGCCCCCCTTCGGGGCACCAACGCCCAGGATGAGAAGCGCTCCTTTTAACGTAACTTTGGGAGACTCCCCAACCTCAGGCCATCAAACGGATGGAGCAGTCGCAAAAAACGCGCTCCTCATCCTGGGCGTTAGCTCTCAAAGGACGCTCAAAATGAGGCAGCTTGAAACAAACTCTCGGGACCGATTGGTAAGTGTTGCTAAGGCGGCAGCAGGAGCACTCCCGTTTATTGGCGCATTAGTGGCAGAAACACTATATGCAGTGGTGCCAAACCTGCGATTCGAGCGGGTGGTCAGCTATCTAAAGACACTTGAGGACAGGGTGGTCTGCTTAGATAATCGAATGTCTTCGTTCGAGAAAAACCTTGGTACTGAAGAAGGTATAGATATATTCGAAGAAGGAATAGTTCAAGCTTCAAGATCAGTTTCCGAGGAAAGAAAGGAGCGTTTGGCTCGATTAGTTGCTAAATCGCTATCGGCTGAAGAGGTTAAATATGAAGAGAGTAGAAAGCTCCTGAATCTGTATAGAGAACTCGCGGATCCTGAAATAGTGTGGCTCATTTTTTATTCCTTGAACCCAGTGCTTGGAAGGGGGCCTCACTCAGAATGGATGGAAAAGCACCCGGAAATACTTAAACCCATCAGTAGGGAGATGGGCGCTCCTCAAGAACAGCATGAAAGAGCTGCATTGCAAGATAGCTACAAAGCAACGCTATTGCGGCTCGGTCTGACGGAAGAGAGGAATAGAACGACAAGCCTTACTACACTTGGTCGAATGTTGGTGTCATACATTTCAGATGAGAGCGAACCCAAGAAGAGCTAACAAGGCTAATTCAGCCGACGCAAAAAGCCGCGCGGCTGATTAGCAACATTAGAAAAATTATTATGAATAATTTTTTTGAAGATGATGACCAAAAAAAAGATTTTGATATGTTTGGAAATTTATCAAAAGCTTGGGAAGTAAATGGAAATGAATTATTAAGATGTGCAAAGATTATTGAGAATAAAGATAGGGAAGACCAAGAATCAGATCCTTATAGAACTATGATTAGTGGATCAATATTAATGTTATTTGGATTAGCTATAGAATGTTATTTAAAAGGTATATACGTAAAACAAGGTAATAAACTTGCTGAAAATGGAAAATTAGTAAAAATTCCTGAAACCAATATGCATGATTTGTTAGGTATTGCAAATAAAGTTAATATCTCATTCTCTAAAGCTGAAAAAGATATATTAAACCATCTTAAAAAGAAGGTTCTTTACGCAGGAAGATATCCCATACCAAAAAATTATACACAAAATAAATCTAAATATTCAAAAGGTGGAATACCTTTAATTGATCGTATAATTGGGCTCCCTGATGAATTAGAATTGATATATAAAATTATTACAAGATTACAAAATATGCTATCGGAAAACAACGTGTAGTGGAGGAAAGGGGTCAAATCTTCATTTGGCTCTTACTACTATAACATACTGTTTTATTTGTTTATCTTTTCATTAAAATTCATAAAAAATGGAGTCACAACAAATGTATTCTACTGATGAACCGTAGATGTCGACGTTAACAAATAAAAAAATGATAGAGCAAAAAAGATTCTTATAGAAAAGGTTGAAGTAAAACAAATAAATCAAAAATTATAGTGCGAAAAGATTCTTCTAAAAAAATAAAAATATCGATAAATCAAAGAACCTAAAAAATCTTGCTAATATCAGGGAATCCTTTTAAAAAAATACATGGTGAAGCGAAGGTTTTCGCACAATAAAAATATCTAGGAAGAAACAGAAAAGTATTATTAAATCAAAGGCATAGTGATATAATAATTTTTCTAACAAATCGTTTCAAGGGACAAGCGGGCAGCGTGGTTTTTTGAAATTTAGTCTTGCTGGCCAAATCCCAAATTATTCAAAATTCATAGCTGTAAATCCCGCTTGCCCCTGAACTCAGCCGATGGCCCCCCTTCGGGGCACCATCGCTCAGGATGAGAAGCGCTCCTTTTAACGTAACTTTGGGAGACTCCCCAACCTCAGGCCATCAAACGGATGGAGCAGTCGCAAAAAACGCGCTCCTCATCCTGGGCGTTGTTCGCTGAGACAAACCAAACCATGAAAGGAGAAAAACCATGAAAGACGAAGACAAGAAGTTAACCACAAACGCTGGAGCGCCAGTCCCCGACAACCAAAACGTCATGACTGCCGGACCTCGTGGTCCGATGTTGCTACAGGATGTCTGGTTTTTGGAAAAGCTCGCCCACTTCGACAGGGAGGTTATCCCCGAGCGGAGAATGCACGCCAAGGGTTCTGGGGTATACGGCACCTTCACCGTCACCCACGACATCACCCGTTACACCAAAGCGAAGATTTTTTCCAAAATCGACAAGAAGACAGATCTCTTCGTCCGCTTCTCCACAGTGGCAGGGGAAAGAGGCGCGGCAGATGCGGAGCGCGATATTCGCGGTTTTGCCGTGAAGTTCTATACCGAGGAAGGCAACTGGGATCTGGTGGGCAACAACACACCGGTATTTTTCTTGCGTGATACGCTGAAATTTCCCGACCTTAACCACGCAGTGAAACGAGATCCGCGCACCAATATGCGCAGCGCTAAGAACAACTGGGATTTTTGGACATCACTGCCGGAGGCACTGCACCAGGTCACTATTGTCATGAGCGATCGCGGCATTCCTGCCACCTATCGCCACATGCACGGTTTCGGCAGCCATACTTTTAGCCTGATTAACGCCAGTAACGAACGCCATTGGGTCAAATTCCACTTCAGGACCCAACAGGGAATTAAGAACCTAACGGATGCCGAAGCCGAGGCCATCATTAGTAAGGATCGTGAAAGCCACCAGTGTGATCTCTACGAAAGCATCGAAAGAAAGGACTTCCCGAAGTGGAAACTCTTCATCCAAGTGATGCCGGAAAAGGACGCTGCCATCTGCCCGTACAATCCCTTTGACCTTACCAAGGTGTGGTTCCACAAGGACTATCCACTAATCGAGGTCGGTATCATGGAACTGAATCGCAATCCCGAGAACTACTTTGCTGAGGTGGAACAATCGGCTTTTAACCCGGCCAATGTAGTACCCGGCATCGGATTTTCGCCGGACAAGATGCTACAGGGACGACTGTTCTCTTACGGTGATGCTCAACGTTATCGACTTGGTGTGAACCACCATCTGATTCCGGTCAATGCATCGCGCTGCCCCTTCCACAGTTACCACCGGGATGGCGCCATGCGAATTGACGGCAACCATGGCAGCACTCTCGGCTATGAGCCTAACAGCTACGGTGAATGGAAACAGCAGCCAGAGTTTTCAGAGCCACCCCTCAGTATGGATGGGGCTGCCGATCATTGGAACCATCGTGAAGACGACGATTACTACACTCAGCCCGGTTTACTTTTCCGACTGATGAGTCCTGAACAGCAAGACGCACTCTTTGCCAATACCGCCCGTGCCATAAGCGATGCTCCCGAGGAGATTAAGATCCGCCATATCGGCAACTGCATGAAAGCCGATCCAGCTTATGGAAAGGGTGTAGCTGACGCTTTAGGCATTTTGCTTGAGGATGTACCCAGAAAAGTATGAAGCAAGCAGCGAACAAAAAAAATGCACCTGACTTTTATTCCGCTATGCTCCATAAAAGCAGGTGATTTTGCCGTTGGGCGAGGAAGGTAAAATTTTTCTTTACGATAGCATGGAATCCGTGCTATTATGAATATGTGATTCAGTCTTTTAAAAACAAAGGGGCAGAAGATATCTTCAACGGCAAAAATACAAAAGTTGCCAGAAAAACATGCCCTCAATCTTTATGGAAGATTGCGTCAAGAAAGTTGGATCAAATTGACTCTATCAAAATGCTTGAGGAACTTAGAATTCCACCAGGGAATAATCTCGAAGTTTTAATAGGCGATAGAATCGGAAAATTTAGCATTCGTATAAATGATCAGTATCGCATTTGTTTTAAGTGGGAGCAGAACGGTCCTAACCAGGTTGAGATTACAGATTACCATTGATAAAAAGGGGAAGGCAATGATTAGAATTCCAAGCCATAGGGAACCAACTCACCCAGGCGAAATGCTTCTTGAAGAATTTTTGATTCCTATGGGTCTTACGCAGAGAGAACTAGCCCATTCAATCCATGTTCCTTATCAGCGTGTGAATGAAATTGTAAACAAAAAACGTGGGGTAACGCCAAGTACAGCCCTGCGACTTGCCAAGTTTTTCGGCATGTCAGACGATTTCTGGATAAACCTTCAATTGCGGTGGGATCTGTATAAAACAAAAAGTAAGGAGGCTAAAGCACTGGAAGCTATAAAGTCAGTAAACTTAAGCCATGCATCCGGTCAGTTATAAAAAGGAATTCACCCAATCGGGTAAGGGGGAGTTTCTCTCTCCCCCTCCCCCCAACACCCCGCATGCGGGTCCGCACGGGGCGTTTCCCCGAGAGTTTTAGAACATGATCAGAATCCTGATTACATCCCAAGGCTGGCTACAATCAATACGCCGATAATAATAGCTCCCCCTGACGAGTTCATCGCCTTTTCGAGTATGAATTCCGGGAATTCGGGGGCGGGAATTCCGGGAATTCCGGGGACACAATACTAAATTATTGACAATTTGTCTCCTAATTTCGGGAATGCAATATCTAAATAACACGAGCGAATATTCCAAGCCGCAAAAGGGTGTCAGCATATTGAAGGTACCGTAATGAAGAAGAAGGAATTACAAGAACTTATCAAACAAGGTGAAGGTTATTTTGTTGAGCAGGATTTAAAAGAGGTATTGGGCGAAGACGATTTTGAGCAGGTGCCGGACGAGCAAAAAGAAAAGGTAATTGAAGAACTCCACAAACGCTGGTCAAACCCTGCCAGCGAGATTGTAAAACGAATGAACAGCTTTGCAGAAAAAAGCCCGGATTTTTTAAAACCGATTCTGGAGAGTAAATAAAAGAAGGTGGCCGCAGCTCAAATATTAAGTAATGGTATTCCGGCTGTTTAGTTTAAATAGTGAATATTTAATATTTTAAGACGCGACTCCAACAAACCACAAGGAGCGGGGAACATAACCCTTCCTACATTTAAGAAGGCGGATATCATTACAAAGGTGATGATATCCATATCCGCTCAATAACTTGATGGCCCCCCTTCGGGGCACCAACGCCCAGGATGAG
>JAUWQS010000433.1 GCA_030610915.1 Pseudomonadota bacterium
TCGATTCGCTTCGCTTAATCCACCCTAATTAATGTAAATATTAAATTTTAAAATTAAAAAACACCCTGCAGAATTTCTCATTGTTCAATGTTCATTTGGGGCATTATCTCTACGTCTGCACTTCTTTGTGGGGACTACCCAAATTTCTAATTTCCAATTTCAAGTTTCAAGCCGTGAACGGCTACCAAACTTGTTTGTACCGTGCGTGACTATTCAGTTGTGGGCTATGAGATCTTCCGGCTTGTCCGGGTTAGTTTAAATTATTATGAAACATGAAGATATAAATTCGGAATTTAAGTTTAATCTGCTTAAAAAAGATAAAGGCTCAAAGGCAAGACTGGGGAAAATAGAGACTCCCCATGGCGAGGTGAACACGCCGGTCTTCATGCCGACAGGAACTCAGGCCACGGTAAAATCGCTTGTTCCTGAAAGGGTGGCGGAATTAGGTGCGGAAATTGTCCTCAGCAACACATATCACCTCTATCTCAGGCCGGGTCACAAAATCATCAGCGACATGGGGGGACTGCACAAATTCATGAACTGGAATCGTCCTATACTTACCGACAGCGGGGGGTTTCAGGTATACAGTCTGAGGGCTTTGAGAAAAATAAACGATGAAGGGATAATGTTTCAATCACACATTGACGGTTCAAGACATTTCATGAGTCCTGAGATGGTAATGGAGATTCAGGAGGCTCTCGGTTCCGACATCATGATGTGTTTCGATGAGTGTACGCCCTATCCTGTCGATTTCAACTATGCGGAAAAGTCCCTGGAGTTAACGGTGAAGTGGGCCAGGAGGTGTAAAGATGTCAGGAAAAGCAATCATGCCCTTTTTGGAATAGTCCAGGGTGGAATTTATCCGGAACTGAGGGAAAGAGGGGTGGAAGAAACTGCCGGGATCGGGTTTGACGGGTATGCCCTTGGCGGCTTGAGCGTGGGAGAACCGAAAGAGGCAATGTATGAAATAGTTGAGGGAACAGCCCCCATTCTCCCCGAAGATAAACCGAGATACCTGATGGGAGTTGGAACACCTCAGGATATAGTGGAATGCGTTGGATGTGGCATCGACATGTTTGACTGTGTCATGCCCACCAGAAATGCAAGAAACGGAATGCTGTTTACAAATGATGGAAAGGTTGTTATAAAGAACGCCCGTTATCGAAACGATGATTCTCCTCTTGATAAACAGTGCGACTGTTATACCTGTAAAAATTACTCACGGGCGTATCTGAGACATCTGTTTGTCGCGAAGGAGATACTGGCAACCGTCTTGAATACGATTCACAATATCAGGTATTATATGAATCTCATGGAGAGGATCAGAGAGGCCATAAGAAGCGATAATTATGAGGTCTTCAGAAAAACTTTAAACTCGAAACCCGAAACTCGTAGTAGGGAAGGAGGAAGATGAATTGACTAATTTAGCATATGCGATGGGTCAGGCCGGCGGGGGTGGAGCCGCTGGTGGTGGCTCCGAAATACATTTCATTATCATGATGGTTGCCATCTTTGCCATTTTTTACTTTCTTCTCATCAGACCCCAACAGAAAAAACAGAAAGAGATGAAAGAGATGATCCGGAATCTCAAACATGGGGACACGATTGTAACCACCGGGGGGCTGCAGGGGAAGGTAACCGGTCTTACCGATAGCGTTGTGACACTTGAGGTTTCTGATAAAGTGAGGGTAAAGATCTCAAGAAGCCATGTCTCATCGATTATTGAAAAGGGAACAAAGTAAGGACTTTGGTTGTTTAGGCTGAAGGCTGTAGGCTATTAGGTTAGCTCGTTTCCAAGCTCCAGTTTGGGAACAAAAAAACCCAGCAAAAGGTTTGGACTATGAGCTCTTCCGGCTTGCCCGGGTTAGGTTGTTTTTCCTTCAGCCTTCTACCTACTCTACCTGTTTACCTGAACGAAAGAGAGGTGATAAGGGATGTTCGAGAGTATCAAGATAAGGGCGGCAGTGGCATTGCTTGTCAGCCTAATCGCGTTGTTTTATCTGGCGCCATCACTCAAATTAAACATTCCTTTTTTCCCTGATAAGAAAATAAATTTGGGACTTGATCTTCAGGGAGGGATGCACCTGGTTCTGGAGGTGGAAGCCGAAAAGGCGGTGGAAAGCGCTGCTGAAAGGCTTTCAAACAACCTGAAGGAGACTCTTATGGATAAAAGGATCCGATTCAGACACCTGAAACGGGAAGATAGCAGGATATCCATGGAGCTTCCGAACAGGGAAGAAAGGGACGCCTTTGAGGAAGTCCTGTCGGATGACTTCCCCGATCTTGAAATAGATACATCGGAGACGGTTG
>JAUWQS010000321.1 GCA_030610915.1 Pseudomonadota bacterium
TATATGGTTCTGGGGTATCAAATAGGAGTCAATGAGTCCCCTTCTATGAAAGAATTTTACAGCCGTTTATTCAGTTTAATTTGGATACCTGGCCTCTGCCGGGCATCCAAATAAGCAGGCTAACTTGTTCAGAAATATTTACGGGATAACGGTAGCGCAGGAGCATGGGAACCAGGGAAAATTCTCACACAAAGTCGCAAAGGCAGCAAAGGATAAAAAAGAAAACCTTAGCGCCTTTGCGTGAGACAAGAGTAAAATAAATCGATAGCAGGTTATTTACTTATTGATGGACGTCGACAGATAACCCAGATAACCCCAAATAACCGGAGGTTGTGTTGTAATGCGGCAAATAGAGACCAAGGAAAACTTGGCATAAAAGAATTGCCTGAGCAGGCAAAAAAGGAGTTGCTTGGGTTTAAGGAAAGTTCAAAATTACCACGAGGATTTTATAATCCTATAAAAGTTGATTCTTACTCTAAGATAGCTGAAAGAGACGAAATTTATGACAGATAAGGTTCTTATTGATAGCAATATATGGATTTATGGGTTGACGGAAAGTAGCTTAGGAAAAGACGGTCCGAAAAGAAGGTCGTCTTTGGAGCTATTTGAAAATCTGCTAAAAAAGAAGCTCATATTTGCATATAAATCCAAGTAATAAATGAATGCCACTGGAATTTCATTAGAAAGTTCACCATACAAGATGACAAAACAGTTAAATAGGGGCATCTTTCATTTCCTGGGTTACACCTTTGATGTTGGTTCTTGCCTGGTTCTCATGCTCCAGTGCGGGAATGAGAAAAAGAAACTCCCTCCCCCTTGAGGCTGACTTTTATCCACACATGAGACAGGGATATGTGTAACAAGTTGTAATTAAAAAGTATCTTATTTTATCTGTTTTCCGCTTTTGCGGAAAGACGATAGAATGTCCATTGTTGTCATTTCCACGGAAGCTGGTATGATCCTTAATTTATTAACAAATTACCATTTGTATAAAGTTTAAAATAATTACCCCTGTGTCAAGTGTGTCCTAAAGTCAGCGCCAGGGGAGGGCTAGGGTAGGAGTGAAAAGCCCCGGTTTATTGAGCTATTACGTGTAAAGGTTATTTATTCGTCATTCATTAGGCGGTGGATTTGGGTTGACTCATATCCTTTACAAGCGCCGAAAATGATGTTACTCTTCGCCTCTGATTTTTGGTCAAGACCGGAGTAAAAGCATGAAAGATCGAAACATACATTGCCTGACACACAATGGCAAAGAAATTATTCTTGTCGGAACAGCTCATGTTTCCCGTAAAAGTTCAGAGCTGGTGGATCAGGTCATTGCGGCAGAAAGACCGAATACGGTATGCGTAGAACTCTGCAAATCCCGGTTTGAGGCTATCAAGCAAAAAAAGAATTGGCAGGAAACGGATATTGTTAAAGTAATCCGGGGGAAACAGACACTTCTATTGCTGTCACAGTTGCTGATGGCCTCATTTCAAAAAAAGATCGCCGAGAAATTCGGCGTCATACCCGGGGAAGAGATGATGCGCGCAATGGACAAAGCGGAAGAAATCGGCGCTGAGATTGTCCTTGCCGACCGTGAAATCCGCGTAACACTTTTGCGCACATGGAGAATGATGGGGATCTGGAGCAAAATTAAATTGCTGTCCGGTGTCCTGCTGTCCTCACTCAGCCACAAAGATATAACTGAAGAGGATATAGAAAAGCTAAAACAGGGAGATGCGCTGGAACTGGCCCTTGAAACTTTCGGACAAAGACTCCCTGAGATAAAAACCACACTTATCGATGAAAGAGATAAATATCTGGCTCATGAGATCGGCAATGCCCCCGGCTCCAGGATTGTTGCGGTTGTCGGAGCCGGGCATGTTCCCGGAATAATAAAAAACATCGGCAAAAATGTGGATATCACGGACACCAATCGTATCCCTCCC
The DNA here is from genome assembly GCA_030610915.1 of Pseudomonadota bacterium. The sequence goes on from JAUWQS010000321.1 coordinate 1,935, forward strand.
AAAAGCCGCTGGGGGAGGAGCTTCACATGGCTGATTTCCGTGGCTGTGATTGGACTGATCGTGACGGGTTTTCTTCACTCAGGAAGTCAGGCAAGCTTGAACATGATCAAATGGTGGATGATCGCCAACGGAGCGCTTGCCGGTATTGGCGCTATTGTTGTCATGGCGCACCCAGTCACTATAGCCGCTTCCATAATCTCTGCGCCAATCACTTCACTAAACCCGATGATAGCAGCTGGCTGGGTCGCCGGCATGACAGAGGCCATGTTACGCAAACCGCGGGTTAAAGACTTCATGAACCTAAGAGATGATATCGCCACGATGCGCGGCTTCTGGCATAACAAAATCACCCGAATCCTGCTGCTCGTAGTTTTCGTCAACCTGGGCAGTTCCATCGGAACTTTTGCTGCCATTCCCCTGATGATGAGGTTTCTGCATTAAAGGTCTGTCATGAAATAAGTGTTTCAGCATAGGCGCTCAGATTTGGGCCATGTTTAGTCGATACGAATGAGCAAAACCGCAGGAATAGCAGGGTTCTTTTGAGGATTTTGCAATTGAGAATCGGCTAAAGATGGCCTGAAGGTAAGATGTATAAATGTGATACTTATTTCGTGACAGACCCTAACCCAGACAAGCCGGAGGTTCACGGTTCAACGGTTAAAAGCTATCAACCGTGAACGATTACTAAATTCGTAGCCGGTCACGGCTTGAAACTTGAAATTGGAAAGTAGAAATTTGGAAAAGGAATTAGTCGAATAGTTGATCACTCGACCACGTTTCCACTCGACCACTCGACCAAACGTTGACAGTACAAAAGCATGAAGACCAAATTTCTAATTTCTACTTTCAACATTTAGTGAACGCTTACCGTGAGTCGAGACCAACATTTCAAAAATGTAATCCCCTATTTATTGAGCTGATGCGTATGATCCCCTCTCGCAGGACAGTTACCGGATCGGTTGTCACATCTACGATCGTCGATCCCAATCCGCCGGGTGTACGCCCGCCGTCGATTATGGCGTCTATCTTATCCTTCAGGCAGTCGATTACTTCATCGGCTGATATACATTCTCCCGCCCCGGACGGGTTGGCGCTGGTGGCGGTGATGGGATTTGAGAGGGTTTTTGCCAGTTGAGACGCAATAATATTGCTGGAAAGGCGTATGCCGATCTTCCCCGTTCCTCCCGTTAGTCTTGGGAGT
>JAUWQS010000052.1 GCA_030610915.1 Pseudomonadota bacterium
TCACGCCGAAGCCTGTCAACTCGTAAATTCGTTTCATCTCTCCAAAATTTCTAATTTCCAATTTCAAGCCGTGAATGGCTAAGATTCACAATCACTTTTACATACCGGAGTTTGCCCCTATTTATTGAGCTATTACCATATAATCTTAGTGATGAGCTTATTGCTCAATGGTATAAAATCAGTCAGCCCAAAGTCGGCAAATTATTATTAGAATTGGGCTATAGTTTACGATCAAACAGGAAACCCAGAGAAGGCAGCAGCCACCCTGAGAGGAACGAGCAATTTGAACATATATTAATGAAACTGTAAGGTTGTCCATCTGCGTAGGCGAAAAGAAGAAAAGCAAGCCTCAAGGAAAATGAAGCGGGCCGCATAGGGAAAATCGCCCCAGAAATCCCTTCTCGTCCACAATTATCTTCGGTTGTCAAAGAACAGAACGATAAATAACTTTCTAAAGTCCCGTTTTTCAGGATGGACTAAATAGCCTTGCCATAGCTGTTCTGCCCAATTCTCACTCATCAAACCGTGCGTGCGGGTTTATTACCGCATACGGTTTTCCGATGTCCTTCACCGTAAGGCAAGCGCCCTCTTCCAGTGTTGCCGAAAATACTGCATCCCCTCCTTGTTCCTCTTATATGCCCTTGAAGGTTCTGTCGTCTATCCCGGCGATACCTCCTCATATTGGCTCGCACAAGGTCGTATGTGTGACTGAGGATGTCCGCACAGTATACCTTAAGTCTAAAATGAATGTAGAAGATGATATCCGACTTAAGGAGTTTCCCTTGCCTCTTATGTTAAGAATAACATATTGAAATAACTGGAAAAATGCTTGACATGCCCACATTGTTGCGCTAAGTTAATATTCTTCTAAGTGATGGTTGGCAAGATGAACACTAACAAATAGAAGGAGGTAACAGATGAAGATTACACGACGAGGTTTTATGAAGGTGACGGGTCTTGGAGCGGCGTCCATAGCCCTGAGTCAACTGAAATTCGCTATGAATCCAAAACTCAGTTGGATTCTGCCATAATTTTATTCTTGGACAATAATTGAGCCACCTGCCCGGGCAGGGCTTGCTGCATTATCAGTCTCCGAAATCCTGGGAGTAAGCGATCTACCCCGATTGGCGGCTCTGCAGAACGTGCAACAGCAGTCAGCTCCAAATCAGCAAATAACTCCTCAAGGTTGGCCTTCCCGTCAAGGAGTATCTTCATATACTCATCATTGTCCAGATTCTTAACCAGAGGAGTTTCTGCAAGCATTGTCTGTAACATTCGTCGTATGGAATTATTCCCTGTTTTTCGCCGTTGCCCTCGCCGTATTCCACGGAAAAATTGTTCCAGGATATTGTTGGTTCGTTGTGGATAGATAATGACTGTCCCTCGCGGAGTATCTACCTCAATAGGATCAGCGAAAAGCTTTTCACTCCACTTGTCAATCTGCTTTGCCATTTTGCTGCATAGCTTGTCAGCAGACCATTTTGTATTGTTATCGAGTTTACTGCGAAATCGTTGAACGCCGGCACAAATGGTGGATATGGCCTCGTCTGTACCGTCATCATTCAACCCCTTTTTTCCGTTTGGCAGAGCAATGCGCATGGCTTTGCGCAGACTGTCGAAAACCTGACAGCGCCAGTTCAGTTCTTGAACTCCTTGCTGAAACCGGGTGTCATTGATTATGTCTGAAACAATCCGTGCCAGTTTGACAACGGATTGTTTTCCGGTTTTATCAGAATCATGGCAGCAAGCCAACATCTGTGGTAAACGTTGTTGCCCCTCCAGAAGCCTTTCAGCAAAGACCAGTAACGGACGATCAAAAGGGAAACCATATCCGTCCCCGCTGTGCTTGCCTTCCAACATCCACAGTGTCATGGAATACGCAGAAGCCAATGGCAACAGGTCTGTATTTTCAGGAAGTTCACCAGAGAGAAGAGCTTTTGCCAGTAATTCAGGGTCAGAATCCTGTCCGCTCAACAGTTGCTTTATTCCCCGTGCCAGGGCATAGAGCCGGGGGCTTGTTTTGTATTTACGCAGGCACGAGCGCAAAGAGCTGTAGGCTGGTTCAAGGAAGTCTTTGCCTATGTCACGCAGAAAATGAAAATGGCAGATAAAATCAGGTGTTCCGGGAAATACTTCGAACACTGCCTTGCAGATGCCTTTACCCATGTCATGAACACAAGCCTGTGGAACGCCAAAGTCTTTTTGTAGTTTTTGCAGAAAAGGTACAATATGATCTGCATGCTCACTTGGAACTTTCACGTTACCCAGAACAATTTCACTCAAACTGTCCATGCTCGTCATCAGTGCCGGTGCATTCCCATCGTGAGTTGCATCCAGATGAAGGACATATCCGCCGGAGAGCTCCATTGATTGACGGATTTTCGGTGTTGCCTGCTGATGACAGGCAGCAAGACAGGAAATAAACTTATATCCCAGGTAACTGATTTCAGAGTCACTGATCTGCACATTGCGTGAACATAATTCAGTGTTGACCTCCTGGATGGTGCGGTACCGCTGAAACAGGGCCCGTCCTACGTAGACCAGAACATCGTATCCAACATTATACCACTTCGGAACCAGATGCAGCAAGGCGTCAGAACCAAAAACAGTGAAGCAGGACGGACAGTGTAATAATGTCTCATGCGCAACAAACGGGCCTGTCATGCTCAGGACTGTTTTACGACGTGTTTTTTGTACAACAAGCTGATTTCCGCAATGACATACTGTCCTTTCAGATACAAATCGAACAACCGGTGGCCTGGGAAACAGCGCGGCCGGCAAGGTCTCTTGTGCTAATTGCTGCAGACAGGAATTTAATGCCCGCCAAGAGGCCGACCCGCAATTAACGTCGTTTTTTTTAAAGCATACTGCTGGAAAAGTTGTTCTATTTGTGCGATCTTGACAGTAACTTTCCTGCTGCGTTTGATCTCTCTGGCTAACTGCGCAAAACCAGATTTGGGATTGCGGATAAATTCCACCAGAACCAGGACCGCAATTTCTGCTGGTAATTGTTGTATCTGTGCACTTTGCATGGATATAGCCTGGCGTTGCCTGGCAACAGTACGAGGATCGGCAGCGAGATAGATAAATGAGCGTTCTCTCTTCTGGCGCTGCAATTTTTTCTTCCTGTACAATTGAACCAGTATTGTATGACATCGGCAGTGGAGTTTTTCGCCTAATTGTTCGGCAGTTACTCCCGCATGGCTGTTTGCAGTGAGAGCGATCAACGTTTTGGTTAAGCTGCCTGCACGGGAAAAGCCTATTTCGTGGTGGAACCAGAGTCCGTCCCGATTGAAGCTGGGAATCGAGCAGAGTGTATACCACTTTCCGTTGTGAGTGAAGCTGCTGTAATATCCCACTGCAGTAAGGAAGCGGCGAACCGATGGAATGGAATATTTCAGTTCGGTTGCGAGTGGTTCGATCATCCAGCAAGGTTGCTTTGTAAAAAGGACAGTGAGTTGTTCGTTGATCCTGGAAGTGGCTGTCATAATGACTCCTTGATAAAGTAATGCACATTGAAACAGATAATCCCATATTATGCATTACTTTATCAACATTAAAGGCACTTGCCAAGACCTTTTTTACGCCGATAGATTCGGGACAGCTTTTAATTATTGCCTGTTGATTCAACATGTTATATATTTACTACGCTTCGCGCGTATATTTTGTTTAATGAAAAATCTCTTTTGAAAAATGAGAAAGTATGGCATAAATAGTTACTCAACCACTTGATATAACAGGATCCAACTGAGTATTGTAACAATAGGAAATTCGATTTACGACCGGTAAGGGCTCATGCAGCCGGGTTGAAGATTGGAGGAGCTATGACCAATCACTGGATTGATATCAAGAATACAGATTGTGCTTTAATTATGGGCAGTAATGCAGCGGAACACCACCCGATCTGCTTCAAATGGGTCTTAAAGGCCAGGGAAGAAAGAGGGGCGGCGATTATCCATGTTGATCCCAAGTTTTCCAGGACATCCGCCAGGTCCGATTTCCACGTGCCGCTCCGTTCAGGCACGGACATCGCCTTTCTTGGCGGTATGATTAAATACATTATTGAAAACAATAAACACTTTAAAGAAGAGTGTACGACAAAGCGAATTTCCCATTACATTGTAAGGAAAAAGGATATCTATCCAGGCATACCTGTTCAGGCGAGGTTTTATGCTTACTGTATATTTAAAAACGAGCAGCATCCCTACCCGAGGAGAATAAATTTAATCCGCTCCAGAAGATGGCATACTTTGAATTCATGTTATGTATGATGCCTCTTTTGCTGATAAGCGGTATCCTGTATCTGTACCCTGCATCTTTTGCCTCCTTTATAGCCATGATCGGCGGCCTGAAAATGATAGCCGTTGTCCACTTCATCATGGCCATCATATTCGCCGCCTTCTTTATCGCCCACATCTATCTGGCCACCACAGGTCATACCATTTTTGCCGATCTTGTTTCCATGATTACCGGCTATGCGGAGAAGGAGAAGGAATAGAAGTAGTGTGGCAGAGGAATAGCTCCATTTGTTCATCGAACCAACCACTTTGGCTCATAAAGATAGCCTCCAGTCAGGCGAAAATATGACTCAGAACAGCCTCAATATTAATCCCCATTAATCCCCGTCTGTTTGTAAATCTTTTTAATACTCTGATCTATTGTCAGCTTTTGCCCATCAGCCCACATGATTCTTCTTCCTGCAATGTCAATGTAAGCTCCTCAAAGATTAATCCTGCAGTGAAGCCTTTTCCCATCAGATTTCTGGATAGCCTTCCTTTTTCTTTCCCGTCAAGTCCGGTAATCTTTTTACCTTTGGTCCTTTTCTTTATGATCATCTTTATGGCCTCTCTTTCGCTTATCTCATTCCTGACCTGAGCAATGGACTGTTCAATCAGCGTCCGGTCGATGCCTTTTGTCAGAAGAGCCGCTTCAATCTTCTTGTTTCCGAAGAGTCTGTTAACAGCCAGATCACGGGCATATTGGGCGGCGAAGGACTGGTCGTCCAGATACCCGAGATCGATAAGCCTTGCCATGGTCCTTTCCACTATATCTTCTTCAAAACCTTTTTCTTTCAGACTTGTCTGCAGCTCCAACCTGCTCCTTGCCCTGACAGTCAGGAGCCTAAAGGCCCTCTGCTTTGCCTTTTCAAACCGGATGTCTTCCTCCATTGCCATCCTTTCCAGTATATAAAATAAATTTACCATCAACTGAGGCCAATGGCAAGCTGGTAAATATGACTTTGATTTTTACCGGAATTTAGTATAGAATTAATATATTTTAGTGAGTGTAAGAGGGTTATGGCTTATCGGGATTTACAGGCGTTTGTGGAGGACCGGGAAAGGACAGACAATCTCCTGCGCATAACGGAGACTGTGAGCCCGTATCTTGAAATTACGGAGATTACCGACAGGGTATCCAAACAACATGGACCGGCCCTCCTCTTTGAAAACGTGACAGGCTGCGATATGCCGGTTCTGACCAATGCCTTTGGTTCCTTTGGACGGGTATGCATGGCCCTGGGCGTTAATGATCTAAATGAACTGGGAAACAGGATTCCGGACTTCCTTCAGATGGGAGCTCCGGACAGCCTGATTAAGAAGTTAAAGCTCCTGCCCAGGTTGAAACGTATGGGCAATATATTTCCAAAGGTGGTAAAGAGCGCCCCGTGTCAGGAGGTAGTCTTAAAGAGAGATGAAGCAGATTTGGGGAAATTTCCTGTACTGCACTGCTGGCCTCTGGATGGAGGCCCATTTATTACACTGCCGCTGGTCTTTACCAGACACCCTGTAACCCGTGTGCGCAATGTGGGGATGTACCGGATGCAGGTATACGACAAAAAAACCACGGGCATGCACTGGCATATCCATAAGGGGGGCGCGCAACATTACCGTGTGGCGGAAGAGCTTGAAAGTCGCCTGGAGGCGGCAGTGGCCATCGGACCCGATCCTGTAATGACCTATGCGGCCACCGCACCCCTGCCGGAGGACATGGACGAGGCGCTTTTCGCGGGTTTTTTACGGGGAGAGGCGGTAGAACTGGTAAGGTGTCTTACCATTGATCATGAGGTTCCGGCGAATTCCCAGATTGTCCTTGAAGGCTATGTTGAACCGTGTGAAAGACGCAGGGAAGGGCCGTTTGGCGATCATACGGGTTACTATTCCCTTCCGGATGATTACCCCGTCTTCCATATTACCTGCATCACGCACAGAAAAGATCTGATTTATCCGGCAACCGTCGTTGGGAGACCTCCCCAGGAGGATTGTTATCTCGCCAAGGCGACGGAACGGTTGTTTTTGCCTCTGATAAAAAAGCAGTTTCCTGAAATTGTGGATATGAACCTGCCTTTTGAAGGCGTGTTTCATAATATGGCCTTTATTTCCATAGACAAGCGCTATCCAGGCCATGCGAAGAAGATCATGCAGGCCGTCTGGGGACTGGGACAAATGTCCTTTACCAAAATTGTTGTCGTCTTTGACAGGGATGTAAATGTTCAGGATGTATCCGAGGTGATATGGCGTTTGGGAAACAACATCGATCCGAAGAGAGATATTACGTTTGTCGAGGGTCCGGTAGATGTCCTGGATCATGCCTCGCCTCTGCCTTCTCTCGGAACAAAGATGGGTATAGATGCCACTCGAAAATGGAAAGGTGAGGGTTTTGAGAGGGAGTGGCCGCCGGTGATAGAGATGACAAGCATTGTGAAGGATAAGATAGATGAACTTTGGGGAAAGCTGGGCCTCAAGAAATAAGGTAACCATTCACGGTTCAGGGTTGAAAGCTTAACCTTTGAACCTCCTTAAAAGGGAAATGATATGATTTCATCTTCTGAAAGAAAAAATTTAAAATTGGAGCAAAGCAACTTTAGTTCTTGTTCTTGGCTTACAAGGCTAATTTCTCTGCGCTCTCTGCGAGCTCCGCGGTGAACACTCCTAAAATAGATTGTGTCCTTGCCGTTACAGGCGCCAGCGGCGCCATTTATGCGAAGACGTTGATTGAGTATTTATATAAAAAAGGACTTTCCGTCCGGTGCCTTGTAAGCAATGTAGGGGAGAAGGTATGGAAGTGGGAGATCGGCAGACCCATATCGGAGATGCTGCCGCCCGAGATAGCCATTTATGGGGAGGATGACTGGCGGGCTCCGGTGGCCAGCGGGAGTGTCATGGCCGGGGCGATGGTCATTATACCCTGTTCGATGGGCACGCTTGCCGCTGTTGCGCAAGGTCTGGCGCACAATATCATCCATCGCACTGCGGATGTGATGTTGAAGGAGAAAAGGCCTTTGATTCTGGTGCCGAGAGAAACGCCTCTCAACACCATTCACCTTGAAAATATGCTTCGTCTTGCCAGGGCCGGGGCGACTATACTGCCGGCCATGCCCGGTTTTTATCACAGGCCTGAAAAAATACAGGACATGGTGGACTTTGTTGTGGGCAGGATTTTGGACCACCTCGGCATAGAGCACAAGCTTGTCAAGCCGTGGGGAGAATAGATAGGCTATTAGGCGCCTTCAGCCTGAACAAGGAGAACACCACAAGTGTTTAGACGAATAAAAACCACCCTTGACATGATAAAGTTTGAGCACACTGTCTTTGCTCTTCCCTTCGCCTTTATGGGAGCATTCCTTGCCCAGAGGGGCATCCCTGACTGGGACAAGCTCCTCTGGATCTTAATCGCCATGATCAGCGCGAGAAGCGTGGCCATGGCCTTTAATCGCCTCGTGGACATGAAGATAGATGCCAGAAATCCCCGCACCAGAGAAAGGGCGCTGCCCAGCGGGAAGGTTTCACCCGTGTGGGTCTGCTGGTTTATCATCTTCTGGGCCGTAGTCTTCGTCTTCTCATCTTACAACCTGAACCGTCTCGTATTCTGTCTCTCACCCGTTGCCCTGGCCATTGTCATGGCCTACTCTTATGCCAAGCGTTTTACCTGGTTTACGCACATCTTTCTGGGTATTGCGGATGGCATCGCCCCGCTTGCCGGATGGTTGGCGATAAAACCCGTCTTTGAAGCGACCCCTTTCTGGTTGTTTGCAGGCGTTGCCTTTTGGGTGACGGGTTTTGACATACTCTATGGCTGTCTTGATTATGATTTTGACAGGAAAGAAGGCATTTATTCTATTCCGGCCAGATTCGGCATAAAGAACGCGCTTTATATCTCCATCTTTTTTCATATACTGACCATTATCTGTTTTTTTTCCGTCGGGGTGGTTGCCCGCCTGACGCCGGTCTATTTTTACGGAATGGTCTTCATTACCCTGCTCCTGGTCGGCGAACATTTCATCATCAAGCCTCATGATTTTTCCCGTATCAATATGGCCTTTTTTACCATAAACGGCTTCATCGGCATCGCCATGTTCTTCCTGGTGGCGCTTCCGGTAATCCCCTGATGGGGAAGGTAGTGTTAAAGTGGAACTGACGGGAAACTGGACGCCTGAAAAGATTGCGGGACTCTTTGAGCGGGACCTCCATGAGCTTGGGGAGATTGCCGATTCCATCAACCGTAAAGATGGAAACGTTGTGACATTCGTCGTCAACAGGCATATAAATTATACCAATATATGCATCTCAAGATGTCCTCTCTGCGCCTTCTACCGTGACCATGGGGACGATGATTCATATCTGATGAGCATCGGGGAAGTTCTGGAGAAGGCCGAAGAGGCCGCCGAGATGGGCGCTACAGAGCTTCATATAGTTGGAGCCCTCAATCCTGAAACGGATCTGAGATACTTTGAAACTCTTTTCAGAAATATAAAAAAGAGATTTCCTGACGTTGTCATAAAGGCCCTGACCGCAACCGAGATACACTTCCTGTCACAGATCGAGAAAATGAGCATCGGGGATGTGCTCTTAAGATTGAAGAATGCCGGGCTGCAG
>JAUWQS010000171.1 GCA_030610915.1 Pseudomonadota bacterium
TACATGAATATGGAGACCTGAAGGTCTCCGCTACAGGGGCCGTGCAAAGCTCAAAGGCGTAACCTCTACGCCCAAACCCCGCTTCCAGAAGATGGAAGCGGCTACGTGTCTGGGGTTGCCCCTATTTATTGAGCTGATACCAATTTATCTCAAATTGTAAAGTTTATTTCGTAACAATGTCTAAGGATATGTTCCAATCGATTTTCCTATTTTACCATATGGCTTGTATGTGCAAATAGTTTTTTTCATCTTTTGTAAGCAGAGACGTTCCCACCAACCTTGTAGAGTCTTTCCGGTGTCAGCCCTTGTTGACTTGGGACATTTAATTCTCAGTTACTTCCTTCAAATCGCAATCCTTGCTGCTACTTCTCGGAGTGCCGGGATATTGATCATCAACAACTGCGAATGTCATATGTCAAGGGCTGATGCCAACTGCTTCACGTCCACAAATTACACTATTTTACACGAAATATAAAAATACGTTTTGCTTGTTTATTCGTGACTACTTAAGTTATCAGGTTCAAGGTTCACAGTTCACGGTTAAAAGAGTTCCAATCAAATCAATTCTGTAACTTCTCAATAAATTAGAGAGGGGAGGTTTTAACCTCCCGATATGGTCGACTAAAGTGGCCCCTACCTAAATTTATTGCGATTCTTTTCCTTAAACCGTTGAATCGTGAACCGCTGAACTGTGAACCTGAGTAGTTACGTTTATTCGTGAGATTCGTGGACAGATTTCGTAGTCCTTCCGGCTTGTAGGGGTTAAGAGGAACTTAGAATTTTATGTATGTCCCTCTGAAGCTGAGTTATTTACTTATTTATGGATGTTCCGCAAGGAGTCCCAAACGCTGGCCATGCTCAGGTAAACCTCGTTCTCTGTGCTTTCGATCAGAGAGGCAGCCCGTTTTGAGATTTTCGGGCTGTCCATCACAAACCAGAGAAAGGCATGTGTGTCCAGAAGGATTTTCACTACAAGTACTCCTTGAAATCATCCAGAGGCGCGTCAAAATCCTCTGCCATCCATATTTTGCCTTTCGCATTGCCGGCTTTCCGTTTCCATCCGCTCGGGAGGAAAGAAAACAACCTGGCAACGGGATGATCTTCAGGGTCTGTAATTACAATTTCATCACCGCTTTCCGCCAGTTTAACCAATTCCCGCAACTTATGCTCGGCTTCAGTAAGACTCACCTGCTGCATGATAACCTCCCGTGCATTCAGCCATTTTATTGAGGGTTTCCGGTGAGGGCTGACGCCAACTATCCGAGGGGGAAGCTATCAAAGGCTAAGAAATATTCGCAAACCGGCAAATAAGTTGATAAGTTGAGTATGTCCTTTAAGCCCTCAATCCGTCCCGGGGAAAATCAGGTCTCAATCTCAGGTCTGAGCCAATGATTTAAACATTGTGAGTAGCCTGTTCAAGTCTGTCGATAACCCATTGGTTAAGGCTCTTGCCGGTTTTTGCCGCTGCGGACGCAATCTCGCTGTGAAGATCCGGTGGAAGACGGAGGTTGAATTTGCCGGAATATGGCTTATTCGGATCTATGGCTCTTTGTTGGCAGTCTTCAAGATATTCATCAATTACGGCATGAAAGCTTTTTATAACTTCGGAAATCGTTTGGCCGTGAAAGCCGATTATATCGCGAGTATTTATAACCCTGCCGACAAGAACGCCATCATCGAGGTCAGGTTCAATTCTGGCAATATATCCCTTATAGGAAATTGTATTCATGGCATGTCTCCTGTTCGTATCAATAATTCTCTGATAAGCCTCACAGCGTATCGCTTTAACTCTTTCTGTGGATGGGGGCTGTGTATATTGACCGATTCACTTTTCAGATCAATACGTACCCTTGAACCATCTCCGTACTGGATCTCACCGCCAAGGCCCTTGATAAGCGAGGCGACTGCCCACCATTCGAGCCCTGTTGGCGTCGGTTTTCTAAATATGGTGGTCAGTGTTCTACGCTGCTTGGTGTTCATGATTAGACAGTACTACGCAATGGTACCTTTATCAAGAACCGGTTTCGGTTAGGGCATTTTGTCAAATCTTTATTTTTGAATCACAGTGTTTCCTGAATCCTGGTTACAAGCTTTTTGTATTCTTTATCTTGTTCTACCAGTGTTCGGAATCGTTTTCTTCGCATACTGACGGAACTGTAGTCTATCCCCATCAATTCACCGATTTCCCGCTGGGACATCCCACCATGTCGGTACAGCAATTCCCCCTTCGCAAGCATCCGGCCAAAATGCCAGAATTGGCAAATCGGCCAAAAGCTGATTTATCGAGCGGTTTTACAGTTGCCCAAATTGCTGAAAAACATGGTTAAATCGAAAATGCGTAAACCGAAAAATAGGTACGGCGTCCCCCGATTTCCTTTAATTCCCTCGTTACTTCATTCAAATTGCTATCCTTGCTGCGACTTTTAGGAGCGCCTTGATGTCGATCATCAACAAGTGTGAATGTCCTATGTCAAGGGCTGCCTGCCAACTGCTTTCCTGTCAAAATAAAGAACATGGGCTGGATCATGACTTCCAGCTCCCTGGAAAATCGGATAATCGGAGGACAGCATACATGTTATTGACTTCTTTCTTCTGAAAACAGGGATGCTGTCCCCGGAATTCAATGCTAACAGGCGATACATGCCGGGTTTGCCGGGGGCGGGTTCTACTTCGATGGGATCGAACTTGAAACCATCTCTGATGTTCTCGGCGAATATGCCGATACGCCGGGAATCGATTGACTTCCTCGGATAGATGTCTTCATCGAGGATGATAGAGGAGATGGGAATGGTGGTTGTTGGTTTAGTCATGTCTTGTTCCCAACGTTGGATATTGTAAGGATCTTGGGTCAAGGATCTGGGGTCAAGTCTGCCCTTGACCCCTTTATTTAGATTAGTCAACAGTCAACGACTGACCCCAACAAAATACCAACAAAATACCTGGCCTCAATCTCCGCCATCTTACTCTGAGCAAGAAGGGATGCCGTGGTTGAAAATCTTGAACTATTTGCCATGGAGATGCTCTGGGACTGGGATTGAAAGACAGCAGTTAGCGCTATGGCTAAAATAGCCATGGCCAGCATGACCTCAAGAAGTGTAAAGCCGGGTGTTTTTGCCGGTTTGCCGGCCCGTGCCTGTATACAGGAGGGCAGTAGAAAATTCCTGTTTTGATCTATCATACGTCACGAAGGTTCAACGGTTTAACGGTTCAACGGTTTTTAGCCACTGAACTGTAAACCTTGAACCTGAGTAGTTACGCACGGACAAACAAGTTTGTCCATGCCACCCGCCCGTCAGTTAATCCTATTTTAATTGTTTTGTCGTCTCTGCGTTCTCTGCGCTCTTGTATGTTGAATGGTTACTAAATTCTTTTGCCATTTTTGCACGAATTTCACAACTAAGGGCTTAAATCCCTGAACAATTACACCACTCGATATACCTGTCATATGTTTTGACGGCGCTCAAGAAGGGGTGAAAAATCAGGGTAAAGCACTCATCTCCCCGGGCAAGATGAATCACACTGGGCTGCACATAGCCCCTTTTGAAGAATTTAATGGTTGCCTCGCCCCCTGAGATTTTTTCCTCTTTAGATCGATAGATATCCACAATCTTTACTCCTTCCGGAAACTGAAAAGCCCTCTTTTTTATTTCATCTCTTGCTTCCGATGTCATATCGGCGCTGTATGTCGAGACAAGATTGTTATTAATGTCGAGATGGAGGGCATAATCAACCTGATTGCGAATCGCGTCGTTCCGCAGTTCTCTTGCTGTGTTTGTCAGATGATTCACTGTTGCTTTCAGCCTGTCACTAAACATTGATTCCCGCACCCTTGGAACAGCAAGGGTTAGCATCAGTGCGACAAGAAATACAACAACCATCAGCTCAATTAAGGTAAAGCCCTTGTGACTATTCAGGTTCATGGATTCATGGTTCAATGGTTCACGAGTTGGTCGCTCTCTAACCTTGAACAGTGAACCCTGGGACCACTGAACCTGTTTATTCATCAATATCCCAGTTTGCGATGTCCTTGTTTTTTCCTTCACCACCCTGTTCACCATCGGCGGCGTAAGAAATAATGTCATACTCGCCATTTGTCCCTGGACAGAGATAGATGTAATCGTTGCCCCACGGATCTTTTGGCACTCTCCTCTTTTCCAGATATCCTCCCTCTCTCCATTTTCCAGGAAGATTGCCCACTTGCGGGGCCTCAACCAGCGCCTCCAGTCCCTGCTCAGTGGACGGATAATACCCGTTATCTAACTTATAAAGCTTCAGGGTAGTCTCCAGGCTCTCAATCTGTATCCTGGCCTTTGCCTGTCTTGCCTCTTCAGGACGCTCCATTATCCTGGGAACAATCAGACCTGCAAGGATACCGAGTATGACAATAACCACCATCAACTCAATCAACGTAAAACCCTTATTCGTAATTAGTCGAGTGGTCGAGTGGTCGAGTTGGAAAAAATTGCAAACAATAAATTTCTTCTTCATAATAATCTCCTAACCCGGACAAGCCGGAAGAGCTAAGAAACCTATCCACGAATTTCACGAATAAACAAACAAAACGTATTTGTAGCCGTTCACGGCTTGAAACTTGAAATTGGAAATTAGAAATTTGGGTAGTCCCCACAAAGCAGTGCAGACGTAGAGATACTACCCCAAATGAACATTGAACAATGAGAAATGCTGCAGGGTGTTTTTTCATTTTAAAATTTAATATTTACATTAATAAGGGTGGATTAAGCGAAGCGAATCCACCGAAAGCCTTTTGTGGCTATGTCAGCACAGCGAAGAACGATTGGCAGGGATGAAACGATTTGACAGTATCAAAGCATGAAGGCCGAATTTCCAATTTCTAATTTCTAATTTCCGTGAACACTTACACGTATTTTTATATTTCGTGTAAATTAGTGTAATTCGTGGACGTGCTTTTTCTTCAACGATTCTA
>JAUWQS010000146.1 GCA_030610915.1 Pseudomonadota bacterium
CGCTCAATGGCCAGACCTGCAATTTTTGTATCCTGATCCGTTATCCCCTCTTCGGCGTCTATAAGTATAAGGGCGACATTGCTTCTGCTTATGGTCTTGATGGCCTGAAGAACGCTGTATTTTTCAAGGGTAACGCTTACCCTGCTTTTTCGCCTTATCCCCGCGGTATCGATCAGCAGATATTTTTTGTCATTTAATTCGAAAGGGGTGTCTATTGCGTCTCTCGTGGTTCCGGGGACAGGGTTGACTATAGTCCGCTCAAAACCCAGTATTTTGTTGATTAGAGAGGATTTTCCGACATTCGGTTTTCCTATTACGGCAATTTTTATCCTCTCTTCATCTTCGTCCATCTCGACAGAAGGGGGCAGGTGTTTGACGACGTTGTCCATTAACCCTCCGACACCTGCTCCATGTTCGGCGGATATGCTATAGAGCTTTTCGATTCCCAGCCGGTAAAACTCATAGACAAGCGCTTCGTGTCTTGGACCGTCGATTTTGTTAATGACGAAAAAAACCGGTTTTTTGACGTCTCGGAGGATATTGGTGATCTCCGCGTCCGATGGTGTCAGACCCTCTCTTCCGTCCATGAGAAAGATGATTACATCAGCCTCCTCTATGGCAAGATTGGTTTGTTCACGCATCTGGATCAGCATTTTTTCCGTTGAGACAGGCTCGAATCCGCCTGTATCGATCAACATGAATTTGTTGTCGTCCCAGGTACAATCCTCGTAATTTCGATCCCGTGTGGCCCCCGGTTCGTTGATTACGATAGCCTTTTTCCTACCGCTCAGACGATTGAAAAGGGTTGATTTCCCAACATTAGGTCTTCCTATTATTGCAATAACCGGTTTCAATAGATGTCAACCTCTTGTTAAGTTTCGGGTTTTGGGTTTTGTGTTTCGGGTTGCAAGTTTCGTGTTTCTGGTTTTGTGTTCAAAAAAACAACTCGAAACTCGAAACTTTAAACTCGAAACTCTATCTTGAGTAGCCAAATTCCTTGAGCATCCTGGGATCCCTGGTCCATCCTTTACTTACCTTGATGAACAACTCAAGATATACCCTGGTTGCAAAGAATCTTTCCATTTCCAATCTTGCCTGCTGTCCGATTTTTTTCAACATAGTCCCCTTTTTCCCGATAAGTATGCCCTTTTGTGAATCTTTTTCCAGGTTTATAGAGGCCTGAATCCTGATCAGGTTTCTGCTCTCATCTTCTTTAAAAGAATCCACGACGACGGCAGTTGAATAAGGTATTTCCTGATGAGTTAACAGGATTACCTTTTCCCTGATTATCTCGGCGGCTAAGAATCGTTCGGATGAATCTGTTATCATGTCGTCAGGAAAATATCTCGGTCCTTCAGGGAGATTTTCCCACAATATATCAATGAGGACGTTCAGGCCATCACCTTTCAAGGCTGAGACCGGGACAATCTCTCTGAATGGGAAGAGATATCTGAACTCATCTATCAGGGGCAGAAGCTTATTCTTTTCGACAAGATCGATCTTATTGATAACCAGTATAACCGGCGCTTTTACGCCCTGCAATGATTTTATGATAAAGATATCATCATTATGAGGCACTGTATTGGCCTCGATAAGCAGGAGAAGCATGTCCATATCCCCGAAGGTATCGATGGCGGCATTAACCATAAATTTATTGAGGGGTGTCTTCGCCTTGTGGATTCCCGGGGTGTCTAAAAAAATAATTTGACCGTTTTCGAGATTTTTGATGCCCTTTATTCTGTTTCTCGTGGTCTGTGGTTTATGGGTGGTGATGGCTATCTTTTCACCCATAATCCCGTTGAGCAGCGTCGACTTTCCGACATTCGGCCTTCCTATGATTCCTACAAAACCGGATTTAAACAATCTTTTGTCTCCCTAAAAAAGCTCTTAGCTCTTAGCTTTGAGCTTTCAGCTCGTCCGGTTTGTCCGGATTAAGTTCAATGTTGACTATTTTCTGACCACTGACCACTGACCCCCATGTCTTCCCACGGACGGCCATCACAAGTGATCTCCTTTTCTGGAGAGTATCTGTCTTTACTGAAATTTCTGCAAGATTAAACCGCCTTTTCAACATCAATATGTTTTGATTTTTCAGGCCGCGAAAGCTTGAAACATCTTTCGGTGACATGGTGAAAGTTACCTCTCTACTTTTGGTTTTAGCAAGCTCCATGAGTGACGATGCCATATCAAGAAAGATGGACCCCTCTACGAGAGATCTGAAAGCCGGGTGAAATGGGCCGGCGATAATGCTTCCTTCTTCCTCCATCTCTCTTGTCGTCTGGAGTCCGAGCCTTATGACGGGGATGTCGGCTTCTTCAAATCTTATAAGAGCGTATTTACAATAATCGATCGCGTCAACCATGGTCATAGGAATATAGCAGGAATGTCGATAAGACTCTGCCAGGGCAGTATCCTTGAAGACAATGGTTGGATGGATCCTCACCGTGTCCGGGTGAAGCGCAATGATCTCATCGACTGTATATTCAAATTTTTCCATGCTGTCCCCGGGGAGCCCGACCATGAGATGCACGCCTGTCTCAAAACCTCTGTCTTTAAGGATTTGCACGGCGTTTCTTACGTCCGATGATGAGTGCCCCCTGCCGGCCAGATTCAAGACCTCATCAACCATTGATTGCGCCCCGATCTCCACGGTTCTGACATAGAACTTTTCAAGCAGGTCTAATCTCTCGCTGTCAATATAGTCCGGCCTTGTGGAGATCCTGATGGAATCGATCAACCCTTCCTCTATGAACGGTTTTGCAAATCCGAGAAGTTCTGTCTGATATCTTTTATCGATACCGGTGAAATTACCGCCGTAAAATGCGATCTGAATACGATCAACCTTTCGTCGTTTATTGTTGAGATATTTGAGCGCTGTTCCCCGGAATGTACTTTCTGTTATTCTGTCAGGAAAATCCCCGGCAGTCTTTTTCTCGTTGCAGAATACACATCTGTTCGGGCATCCACGATTACTGATAAATACTGGAATGATTAATTGCGACATGTCGTAACTACTCAGGTGGATAGGCTGAAGGCTGTTAGGAAAAGACTGAACGTTGAAATTAGAAAATAGAAACTGGAAATTTAGCCTTCATGCTTTTATGGGTTCAGGGTTCAGGAGGTAAATATCTTTGAACTCTTCCATCTCTCCCAAATTTCTAATTTCCAATTTCAATTTTCAAGCCGTGAACGGCTGCCTTTTGTCTATCCGTTTTTTTCCAGTTTCTCTATCGCCTTTTTTGCCGCCTGTTGTTCAGCCTCTTTTTTATTTTTCCCGATGCCCGTTGTTGAGATTACATCTGAAATGGATAATTTTATCTGGAATATTTTATCGTGATCAGGCCCGTATTCACTAATCAGGCTGTACTTTGGTATCACCTTGAACCTGTTCTGGCTGATCTCCTGGACGCTGGTTTTATAGTCTTTGTAAATGGCCTTATCGGACTCGCTCTCGATCAGGGATCGAAACAGATTGTTTATATATTCATAACTCTTTTTGTATCCGGAGTCGAGGTATATGGCGGCTATCACGGCTTCGAAGGTATCTGAGAGAATAGAGTTTTTAGCCCTTCCGCCCGAAAATTCTTCTCCCCTGCCAAGCAGAAGAAAATCACACGCGTGAAACTTCTTTGCCAGTTCTGCAAGCGGCTTTTCATTTACCAGAGATGCCCTCAATTTTGATAGTTGTCCCTCGTCATAATCCGGAAACTTTTCCATTAATATCTCACTTATGCAAAGCTCGAGTACTGCATCTCCTAAAAATTCCAGCCTTTCATTATCTTTGCAGGAGTTTTCCTGTTTTTCATTTGCAAAGGATCGATGTATCAGTGCATTGTCAAGCAGGTTGATATCATTGAAAGTATATGAAATTATTTCTTCAAAATTTTTAAGTTCTTCAATTCTCTCTTTATCCATTTACGATCTTCCTTCCGAATATTTTTCCCTCTTCTGCACGGTCTGCCATGACATCAACTATATTATTGATGAGCGAGGGGTTGCCGTTCGTGACAAGAACGGGGATATAGTTTTCTGAAAATCCTTTCATCAATCCTGTCTCTCCGTCTTTTTTACCTTCTATCAAAACGGCGAGTTCTTTTTCTGTGAATCTCCCGGCAAAGGCTGCCCTTTTCTTTTTACCAAGCGTTCTCAATATGTGACACCGCTTCTTTTTGATATCATTCTTAACCTTACCGGTGAAAGCCAGCGACCGTGTGCCGGGACGCTCTGAGTATGGAAAAACATGGAGGTAAGCTACGGGCAGCCCTTCGATAAATTCAAGTGTGTTCCCAAACTCCTTTTCTCCCTCGCCGGGGAACCCTGCCATTACGTCTATTCCGATGGCCATATCCGGCGCTTCATCAAGGAGTCTTTCTATGAGATATTTGAATGATTCAGTGTCGTAATTCCTCTTCATCAATGACAATATTTTATTGTCGCCGCTCTGAAGCGGTATGTGAAGATGAGGGCAAATTACCTTCGAATTTTTTATATGTGTTATCATTTCATCCGTTATTTCAGCGGGTTCTATGGAACTCAGGCGCAGCCTTTCCACTGTTTTATTCTCCTCTGCTTTTCTCAAAAGATTGAGGAGATCTGTGGGTGGCGAGATGTCCTGACCGTAGATACCAAGGTGAATGCCCGACAGGACAATTTCCTTGTACCCTGCATCGGCAAGTCTTCCGATCTGACCAAGGGCATCTTTTTCGGGAAGGCTCCGGCTTCTTCCCCTTGCATAGGGGATAATGCAGTAACTGCAGAAAGAATTACATCCATCCTGTATTCTGATGAACGCCCTTGTGCGTTCCGGAAATCTTGAAACGGTAAAATCCGATATCCTTCTGTTCTTGCTGATATCACCGACAAGAATCTGCTGCCTGCCTGCCGCGCTTTGCCTGGCGCAGGCAGGTTTCCCCTGTGCCATATTCCGGATGATATTGGATATCTTTTCCTTTTCTGAATTTCCCGCAACAATGGTTACTCCCGGAAGATCGGCTATTTCGCGAGGCGCCATCTGGGCATAGCATCCTGTGACTATTATAGAAGCCTCAGGATTTTTCCTGTGCGCTCTCCTTATGAGTTGCCTTGACTGGTAATCCGCCGCGCCGGTAACTGTGCATGTATTTATAATGTATATGTCCGCAGTGTTGCTGAAGGGCACAACGGTAAAGCCTTTTTCTGTAACTTTTTCGATGATGCCCGCGGATTCAAACTGATTGACCTTGCATCCGAGTGTGGCCACCGCTATTTTATGTTTGTTTTCCATTTGATTTCATAAAATCTTTCTGAAAGCGCTACAGCGCTGTGAAATCTAACCCCCCAAACTTTTTTTGTCAAGGTGAAAGGAATTCTGGCAATT
>JAUWQS010000451.1 GCA_030610915.1 Pseudomonadota bacterium
GCAATCACCCGGTTGCGCCCCGGAGCGGCGGCAGACCTGCGCCTCAGATACTTCTCCAAGGATGGTCAGACTTGCAACGGCGTCGGTCGGCGTTGCTGCCAGATCGCCTCCGATCATCATTACCCCAAATTCCCGGCTTAATCGGAGTATCCCGTCAAAAAAACGTTCGAGCCATGATTCATCGTGAGCCGGACTCAGCCCGCAAGCAACCAGGAAGTATCTGGGATATCCCCCCATAGCCGCAATATCGCTGAGGTTGCGAGCGAGCAGCTTCCGACCCACTTGCTCGGGAGATGGTGTGTAAGGTCCTTCAAGATGATAGTGTTTTCCACCGATAATCTGGTCCACGGCGACAAGCAGGATACGACCGCCCTCGATGCGCAGACCCGCGCAATCATCTCCGGGAGGGATAACAATGTCCGGCGGTGACACAGGGAGCCGCGCAATAAGTTTCTCAAGAAAAGCATCCTCGGACATATTTTCCTCTTTAGTATGTAACCGCTCAGATTGCCACCAAGGCACAAAGACACAAAGATGACAAGCGGCTTGACACTTGAAATAGGACGGCATTATTATCGTAGGGGCAGCCCCCCGTGCCTGCCCTCATGATTTGGTGCAACCACACAACACAGGGCAACCACGGGGGGTTTGCCTCTACGATATCGTTGAAAATTGGAATTTTGGGAGACCTGTCTGCATGCGCCTGCCTGTGCCGGCACGGCAGACAAGGGCACGCACAGGCAGGGATGAAACGATTCTACGAGTTGACAGACCTCGGCGAGCCTTTGCCCTTCGACAAGCTCAGGGTACAGTGTTCCCTGAGCTTGTCGAAGGGCGAACCGCTCAGTCGAGCCGCACAAAAGCATGAAGGCCAAATTTCCAGTTTCTAATTTCTAATTTCCAACAACTTTTTGCTCCCCTTGACGATGCCCAGAAGAGCGCCGCCAATAAGAACAATCGAGGCTCCGGACGGAAACTCAATAAAATAGGACACAAAGAGTCCCGCCAGACAGATCAGTATTCCCAACAGGACTGAAATAACCATAATTTGCTTGAAATTGGCGGATAATTCACTTGCAATTGCGACAGGGATGGTGAGCAGCGCAATCACAAGGATTATACCTACAACCTGGATCAGGGTAACAATGGACAGGGCGGTCAAGAGCAGAAGCCCGATATTTAAAGCCCTCACCGGCAGCTTTCTTGCCTTTGCATACTCTTCGTCCAGGGCAATGGCAACAAATCCTTTGAAGAATATCAAGACTGACAACGTTACGATCATCACTAAAATAAAAGAGACAAAGATGTCAAAACGTGGAACCGTTAATATATTGCCGAATAGAAATGTCATCAGATCGGGGGCGTATCCCGGTGTTATATGGATAAAGACTATCCCGATCGCCACTCCGGTTGCCCACAGGACACCGATAAAGAGGTCGTTTTTATCTGTTCTGTCTTCCTTCAGGAATCCAAGAAGCGCTGCCGCAAGAAGGACAAAAGCCGTTGCGCCGTAGAGAGGATTTATGCCTAACCAGTAAGCAATTCCCAACCCGCCGAAGGCCGTGTGACTCAGACCTCCACTGATAAAAACCATTTTTTTTGAAACGATAAATGGTCCTATGAGACCGCAGACAATACTTGCCATAATACCCGCAAGTATCGCATTTTGCATAAACTCATAAGACAGGATGTTCAACATATCTACTACCCACACGGACAAACCGGAACCAAGAAATGGTTCAGGGTTCAAAGGTTTCGGGGTTCACGGCTTGAAATTGGAAATTAGAAATTCGGGAGAAAA
Organism: Pseudomonadota bacterium; assembly: GCA_030610915.1. The sequence goes on from JAUWQS010000451.1 coordinate 1,802, forward strand.
GCATGAAGGCCAAATTTCCAATTTCTATTTTCTAGGCTTCAACGTTCAATGAACGCTTACCTTGGATCAAGACCAACCTTTCAAAAATGTAATCCCCTATTTATTGAGATGATACGGACTAATGCCTTTTCAATATAGTATGAGGGATACCATGACCTAATAGCTCTACAGGACAACCATAGACCTGTTCCAACGCATGTGAGTCCAACTCCCCTCTATCGTGAAAAAAGAGATTTTTGTTAATGCAGGCGATATGCTTATAAGTCTGTGCGAAAGGAGTCGGATCGTGCGTCACCACGACAATGGCCATCTTTTTATTAAGCTCGTCCAGAAAATCCCTCAGGTTGGTTTGAGATGTGATATCAATCGAAGC
>JAUWQS010000338.1 GCA_030610915.1 Pseudomonadota bacterium
AGGAAAAAAAGTTTACGAACAGCCTTTTGAGGTGCCAAAGACAGCCTCATGGAAACAGGTTATCATGATGCTGCCCGGGATATTGGAAGATATCAATGACGTAATCAAAAAAGAGAAGGTGATTTACGGGAATCCTTCATAAGCTCGTAAGCTTATCAGTTGTAGGTTGGGTTGAGGTACGAAACCCAACAAAAAGCTTCGAGCTTTCAGCCTGAGTAGTTACACGCACGGACAAACGAGTTTGTCCATACCACCCGCATGTATTATTCAGGTTGTCGTAGGTGGAAGGCTGAAGGTATTTAGCAAAAAACTGGCCACCTTCTACCTTCAGCCTTCTACCTTCAGTCTTCAGCCTTCAGCCTTTAGCCTTCAGCCTAAACAACCTGAATAGTTACCTACTTCCTTATCCCAAGGCGTTTTATAACTTCTCTGTACTTCTCCAGATTTTTTGCCTTGAGATAATCAAGCATCCGCCGGCGCTGCCCCACAAGTTTTAAAAGACCCCTTCGGGAATGATGATCTTTTTTGTGAACCTTAAAATGTTCTGTCAGGTATTTTATTCTTGCACTGAGAAGAGCAATCTGAACTTCCGGGGACCCTGTATCCTTTTCATGTACTTGAAAATCTTCGATTATCTCTTTTTTCCTGTCTAATTCTAACACTATTTTACACCTCCTTCTGACGTAACTTCTCTATAAATTAGGGGGAGAGGAAGTTTTAACTTCCCGATATGGGCGACTAAAATCGCCCCTACCCGAACTTATTGAGATATTACCTTCTGACCATGTGGGATGCCAATCCCCATCAACAATTGAATACCCTTAAAATCTTTACCATCTGTTCCCCGGAATCCAGTGAGGAAATCCGGTCGAATGAACAAAGCATCCTGGCCAAAGCCACAAGGGCGCCTCCCGGGGAAACAAATTTTACCACATCTCCGACGACAAGAGAAGAAGGACGATTTTCTGCCAGATCGCCAATAACAGGTTGATAGCCCGCCCTCAACCTGTCTTCTAATTTTCGATTAACATAAATTGTAGAAAAGCCCGGCAATGCATCCACCATTGAAATGATATTTTTCTCCAAAATCTCCTTTTTTTCCCGATCCTGAACACCTTCAAGAGACAGGGCAGATCTCTCAACAAACGCCCCGCTTCTTATCCTTCTCAAACCTGCCAGGCAAGCCCCGCACCCCAGTTTTTCACCTATATCGGCACAGAGGGATCTTATATATGTCCCTTTGGAACACGCTACGAAAAAGGTTACATAGGGCAACTTTACATCTTCAAGAGTGATTTTGTGTATTTCGACCATCCTTCCCGGGGGATCAAAGACAACCCCCTTTCTTGCCCACTTATACATAGGCTTTCCTTTAAATTTTATGGCTGAGTACAGGGGAGGTGTTTGTTTTATTTTCCCCACAAGGCTCTTCAATACATCTTCTATGTCACCCCTTACAACATCAGGTTTCTTTTGGGCAGTTAAATTACCCTCGATATCAAGGGTATCAGTCGTAACCCCCATAAGCATTTCAGCCTTATATTCTTTACTGTCCGTTGAAAAAAACTGGACAAGTTTTGTGGCCTCATTGATACATACTGGGAGCACACCGGTGGCAAGCGGATCAAGTGTACCGGTATGACCAACTTTTCTCGCACAAAGTGACTTCTTGACATCCTCAACAATATCGTAAGATGTCTTTCCCGAAGGCTTATCAATAATTATAACGCCGTTCATGTAAATCCAGCCATCGCTGAGTAGTCAAGTGGCCAAGTCGTGAGTTGGGAAGCAATTACAAACAATTCAATATCCAAGGTGAAAGGTAAAAGCTCAAAGGAAAAAAGGACTTGAGCATCTTGGTTTTCAATCTTTCAGCTTTGAGCTTTGAGCTTTAGCTCACTTTAGGCGCTTCTCTTGCTGATCCATAATACAGGCTGCAATTTTACTCTTAACGGTATCAATATCACCTTCAACGCTGCAAGCCGCAGCGCTAAAGTGCCCGCCGCCGCCAAATTCTCCGGCAACTCGTTCCACATTAATTCTTCCTTTTGATCGCAGGCTCACCTTAAAATTGTGCTCCGATGTTTCACTATAAAGCACAGCAACCTCAACTCCTACGATCGAACGGGGAAAATCTACAAAGCCCTCAGTATATTCCTGAAGGGCCCCTGCATCCTTGAGCATCCGCTGCGTAACTCTAATGGAGCCGATCTTTCCATTCAAATCAAATCCGAGAGTATCGAGAACTTTCGCCAGGAGCTTAATTTTACCTGCCGGGTTTGTTTCGTAAACCTTCTCCGCTATCCACTGTGGAGATGCGCCTTTTTCAACAAGTTCCCCTGCTATTGCAAAAGTATCTTTGCCGGTATTCGAGTAGCAAAATGCCCCGGTATCCGTGAGTATAGCCGTATAAAGGTTAATTGCAATATTTGAAGTCAGATCAACATTCATTTTCCTGAAAAGCCGGTAAAGTATCTCACCCGTGGAACTTGCATCAGGATCAACAAGCGATACATCACAGAAACCGGTATTAGAGACATGGTGGTCTATGTTTATCATCCTCTTAATAGAACCTGCACGGGAGGCCTCGTTTCCAATCCTTTCAAGCTCGCTGCAGTCTAATACAAACACAGCATCAAAATCTTCAAAAGAGTTAAGGATCGAGACAATGGTCCCTGAACCGGGAAGGAATCTGTACTTCTCAGGAGTCTCATCCTGGTTATATACGACCACTTCTTTACCAATATTACGAAGGAAATGGTACATGGCCAGCTCTGACCCCAGAGCATCCCCATCGAGCCGCACATGTGAGGTTACAAGAAAAGTCCTGCAAGAGTCTATGATTCCAACTATCCTGTCAAGCACATCCTTTCCTTTCTGTAAGCGTTCACAGGTTTAGAGTTCACCGTTCAGGGTTAATCGTTTTCTAATCTTGACCTTTCACGGACAAACAAGTTTGTCCATGCCACCCACTTTGACCTTTTAATCCTGACCTTT
>JAUWQS010000002.1 GCA_030610915.1 Pseudomonadota bacterium
CGGGATAAATGGCGCAATCTCTCCTATTCGATTTGACAAAAGCTAGAAAAATGCTATAAGACCCTTATATAGTACAGATAAGGTCATCAATACGATGCGGTAAGCAAAGAAAGACTATTCGACACAGGAGGGAAAAATCAAGACCTTCCAGTCAGAAGTAAATGTCGCGGTCAAGCTTATGCAATGATAGACCCATTCTTTCAAAGTTGGAAGAGTGGGTTTTTATTTTTTGAATAGAGAATACGGCTCTGAAACATCATCTGTCTAAAACCGTCCCCTATGATATGTAGATAAACTACCATCGAGGAGAAAAAATGGAAACATTGATAGCTGATTATTTGTCAAAAAAAGAGTAAGATATCTTCTTCGGGCAAAACCAGGGCCTTCATAGAAAAAGCCAGGCGTTGCCAGGAAAAGAAATATAGCTCAGTAGGGCAGGGGACTGACCACCGATTTGAAGGTAAAGCAATTCTGGGTTCTGCACTTCTATATCGAAAGAAAATTATTCATATGGCCTTCTTTAAGAATGCAGAGAGCAGCAAGACAGGAAGAATGTCTAGCTATAGTCGACGCAGAGATTTCAGGATATGAGGTATTAATACAAACCTCAATAATTGCTAGGGTTTCGTTTCAGTTAAGGGTTATTGCAGATACACTCTCCGGTTGCAGATTACCGAATAATCAGGGCACATCAAGTTTCCCTGGGAGGCATTAGTATGCCTGTCAAAGTTGACAGTCTTAAATGGCCAATCGAGAAAGGCTCCCTCAAGGAGGGTTCATAATGAGTAAAAGCACAAGCTTTCTCTATCAACTTGCCAGAGCAGCAAATGATATCGAAAAGCTCGCCAGTGGTGATCCGAAAAGGATAGCAAGAAGGGCAAAGAATAAATACATTGGGAGAAAGCTGATAAGAAAAGTCTGTAAATTTCCCTTTTAAGAGGAAAAAGATGAAAAAAGAATTATTGCCACAGACCAAAATCGGAGACTTTCTCTCCATTGGAGTAGAGATGGAGCAGGATGAAATAGGTCTTTACGTTGCCTCTGCAGATGTCTCTTCAAGCTGCGCCTTTAAGTTTGATGAGTGGAACAAATTTGTTCAGGGAATAAACAAAGCTGATGAGGAGTTCAAGAGAGTAATGCTTGATTAAGGGAGAAGGAGAAACGAAAAAGGAGGGACAGCGCCCATCGTTATTCACAGATGAACCACTACATCTATCCTATCGACTCGCCACGAATATCAAAGGGTGCGGCAATAGGCTTCCCTTTGACAATGGATTCTTTTCTGGTATAGTTTATGCGTGTTTATCCTTGTTTGTCAGGATGAAAGGCCTCAAAGGCCGAATTATGGCAAGCCTATTTACAAACCGATAGTAAGGGGCGGTACAAGAATACCTAGGGCGCGAGGCATGAGTGGAGACAAATGACAGAAGATCGATGGCTTTCAGTGAATGAGATTGCAGACCATCTCGGTATTAAACGGGACACGGTCTATAAATGGATTAGTGAACGGCAAATGCCAGGACATAAAATCGGTCGACTCTGGAAATTCAATAGAGTGGAAGTCGATAAGTGGGTGCGTGGTGGAGGTGCCAACGACAGAAGACGTCAGAGGAAAATAGACCGGTAGGAATGGTGAACAGTAAGTAATATGGCAGAAAAAGGAAAGACCGGACACAGGCGAAGACTTAGAGACCGTTTCTTAGCAGGCGATGCGGAATCGCGCTCTGATGAAATGTTGCTGGAACTGCTTCTTACCTTCGCTGTTGGACGCAAGGATGTTATGCCGCTTGCCCATGAGCTTATTCGTGTCTTTGGCAATCTTTCCCAGGTTCTTTCCGCCTCCCATGATGAACTATGTAAGGTAAAAGGAATAGGGCAGTCATCAATCGCCCTGCTCAAAGTGATTGATTTTATTCAATCAGGAAGCGCATCCACCACCGCAAAACTTTCACTTCCGAATAGGGCAGCAAGAGCTATCCAACAGGAATTATTTGAGAACCTGCCGAATGAGCAAATTTCAGGTCAATTATCTTCCAATACTGCAAATAGGAAACCGGTGCAGTCGAAAGAACCTTCCGTCCCGAAAAAGCAACCAGTAAGAGAGGATGGTTCTTCAACGACTTCTATGGTGACAGATAGACATCCGACTCCTCAGCATTCATCGCGATTTCCAAAGAAGCAACTCTCAGCCAAAAAGAGCACTCGACGGAAATTTCAAGTCAGCAATGGCTACCTTCTGGAATTTGACCAGCTTGCTCGCATTCTTCATTTTCTCCTGGAACATCGGGACGCAAAAAAGATTAATAGCAAGGCTCTGCAGGAAGATACCGGCCTGGCAGATCGACAGGTTGAAAGCCTGGTCAGTATGGGAGCGGCGATGGGCTTAATCACGCCAGGTCGCCAGATACTGACTCCCGTGGGATTGCTTATCGCAGAGCAAGACATTTTCATTGAAAAGAGAGGTTCTCTTGAATGGTGTCATTATGTCGGTGCTGGCTCCTTTCGGAATTTAATCTGGTTTGAGGTCTTCAATCGTCTGCTGGCGGAAGCATTACCAATGACACAGGAGGAATGGAACGAACGGATACGGGACCATTTGTCGGGCAAATATTCCAAGCGAACTATCGGCAAGGGGCTTTACGAAGAGATTCGCTTTGTCATCGATGCCTATATGGAACGTAATTTCAGTAAACTGGAACTTCTGCATCGCTCGTCCGACCAACGGCTCTACCGTCGTCGCTACACCCGATTTTCCCCTCTTGTTCTCGGCGCCATGATCTATGATTTCTGCGCCACAAAAGAAACTCATCTTTCCCAGATTGACGAGATGGCGGTCACGCCTGGTTCGCCGGCTGTGGTCTTCGGGCTTGATGCCACCTCGTTCCGACAGCAGATCGAAGGGCTTCACGACCGTGGCTGGCTGCGGTACGAAACCACCCACAATCTGGATCAAATCCGTCTCAAACCGGGCTTTTCCGCGCTCGGATTTCTTACTGCGTATTTTGAGGACCGTGAGCCGCGCCAAGATACCAAACCATCACCTGGAGGCATTTTTCAATGAGCGAGCCGGTTAACATAGTTCAACTGGTGAGAGATTTACCCTTTCGTTCCCGTGGAAAAGCTTGTATTGTCCTTACCTGTGACTACGAAGGTCAAAAAAAATGGGCGGCGGAGTTGGCCCGTCAGACGGACTCCGAGCATCTCGACCTGCTGGAACTTTTCGCTCAAGACGTAAAACTCAGCCGCAAGATTGGACAATTTTTGGTCTTTAACCTTTTTGAATTCCTGAAGAATCATGGCCAATCCTCTGTTTTGGTTGTTTCAGGCCTGGAGTTCCTCAAGGCCACCTGGACTGGCCAATCGAATATCAGCGAGCAGTTCGCCAGCCGCGTGGAGACCTGGGACCAAAAGCCCTGTCTGCTCTTTGCTCTTCAATATGACAAGGTCATCGCCACCCGCAAATATCGGCGCCATCGTCAACACAAATTTGTGGTCGATCAGAAGGAGACCCTGGCATTATGAAAAATAACGGCCTGTTTAGCTCACTTTTTATCGAGGAATTGAAAGGTAGCGTCAAGCTCGACGACGCGGCCCAGGGCCGTATGGCCACCCTGGCTCAGACCTGGCGTACTCGCAACATTCAAAATACCAATGCCCTGTGGAAGTCTTTTCTAAAACAGGCGCTCAGTTATCTGGAATTCGTTCCTCCCGGCAATCCAACTACTCCAGGGGTTTACCCTCTTTACGAAGACTATAACTTCAGAAAATGCATCAGCGTTGTCTATCTCGCTCCGCCCGAATCGGACCTTGATAATACCTCAGTCGGAAGTTTCTATCCCGCCAAACTTGTTTCACAACTCAAGAAACGAAAACTCAACTGGGGAATTTTGACTAATGGTGCTATCTGGCGGCTTTACTCCACCAAGAGTTCCAGACCATATGAAGATTATGTGGAACTTCCGTTGCAGCAGGCCCTGGAAGGATCGGATGAGGCCGAATACGGCCTTTTTGAGCGCTTCTTTCACAAGGATTCCTTCATCGCCGAAGAAACTGAGGGCACAGAGGACGGGCAACAGGATAAGTTCGTCGGTATCTACAAGTGCCGCCTTGACCACGACCGGGAGCAATCAGAACAGATGCTCGAAGAAAAGGTGAAAACGCCGTTCCTTGATCAGGTGGACGAGGTGCTGCAGTACATCTGTAACGGGTTCATTTTTGATACCCAAAAGAGTGGCGAAGAATACACCGAAGAGGAGCGGGGAGAAATATTCGAAAGCGCGGTCAAACTGATCTACCGCTGCTTATTCCTGTTCTATGCCGAGGCCCGCAGGCTGCTGCCCTCAGACCCGGGCAAAGCCGATCTCTACCGACGGCACTCCGTTCAGGCGCTCTGCGAGGAGGCCCGCAAGTTCCGCTGGGGTGAGCGCCGTGACACGGACCAGTATGATCTTTGGAAACACCTGAAAGGATTGATAAACGCCGTAAACGACGGTGACCCGGAATACGGCATCATGGGTTACAACGGCGGTTTATTCGATGATGAAGAAGAGCGATTTCTGGGCCAACATCAACTACGCAATGATTTTCTCTTCCGGGCACTGTACCTGCTGGCATTTGTGGAGCCTTACAATAATGAACCTAACGAAGAATACGCCATACCGTACCAAGACCTAGAGGTCGGTCATCTCGGGGAGCTTTATGAGAATATCCTGGAATACACGGTTCAGCTTGCCGATGCCGACCGCATCCATCGCCGCACCAAAAAGGGCGTGGAAATGCTGTTGGCCTCCCAAGTAACAAAAAAGACTGGCGACACCCTCATCAAAAAGGGAGATGTCTATTTCGGCGAGTCCGCGCTTGAGCGCAAACAGACCGGTTCCTATTACACCCCGGAATCGTTAGTTCGCTTTCTCAATGAAAAAACAATCGTCCAGCCCCTTCGTGAAACCTTTGAACTGGAATACCGACAGCGGTTCAACGAGCTCCTGGAACAGGCCAGCAACGGATATGATGCCGGTACCTGTCGAGGGGCGAGCCAATCTGCTGCCGCACTGATTGAACGTTTTGTCGAAGAACATGTTTTCCAGTTCAAGGTCTGCGATCCGGCCATGGGCAGTGGTCACTTTCTGGTGGATGCCACCAACCAGATGGCCGGGGTAGTCGTAGCCTTACTCGAAGAAATACCTCAGGTGGAGGGAATGACGGTTTCTGTCACCAGCCGTCCCAATGACTGGCGGCGGCGTATCACTCGCCATTGCATCTACGGGGTCGACCTTAACCCGCTGGCCGTAAACCTGGCCAAACTCTCACTCTGGCTCAACTGTTTCGCTATGGAGCATAAGCTAACCTTTCTGGATCACCATGTTCGCTGTGGGAACAGCCTGATCGGTATCCGTTCCCTTAATCAGCTTGCTTCCATCCCGAAACGTAAGAAAGAGAGCAAGAAAAAGAAAGACCCGCAAAGGCTGCTCTTTGATTATAACAATCTCTCGTCTGTATTGGCGGGGGTGGCCCAGGATGTTGCGTCCATCACTCAAATCGCTGAGGACGATACCGACACTCAAAAGACCGTGTTGGATGAAGCTCTGAAGGCTATATCCGATTTACGTCCCCTGGCAAACCTTTATACGGCTTATTTAATGGACCCTGACATTCCAGTCATCGACTACCAGAGAATTTTCGAACATCTTGCCCGGGGTAAGTCGGTTACCGACACCCTGAATTCTGCTCTTCCGGAAATTTTGAAATCGGTAGGGGCACATTGTAACCGGCACCACTTTTACCACTGGCCGCTGGAGTTTCCTGATGTGTTCGGTCCGGATACGGCGGGTGGGTTCTCAGCCACCGTCGGCAATCCACCGTGGGATGTGCTGCAGCCGAATACACAAGAGTTTTATATCACTTACGATCCGAATTTCCGAAAATATAAGAAGCAAGAAGCGTTAACGGTTATCAAACAGTTACACACGGAACACCCGATTATTGCTGAAAGGTGGGGAGAATATCAGGGCGGATTTAAGGAGGCTTCTGCTTATTGCAAAGAACGAGAAGCATATATTTGTCTTCAGAAAGGAAAAATCGACCTTTACAAGGCATTCCTCGAACGGTTCTTCGCGGTCCTAAAAAAGGACGGCCGTATGGGTATCGTAACGCCCAGCGGCATCTACACCGACCAGGGTTGCCAGCCTCTGCGGGAACGGTTCTTTAGCCAGAGCAGAGTAAAATTTCTCTACTGCTTTGAAAACCGCCGAGCAATCTTCAATATTCATCGCAGTTTTAAGTTTGTTCTGTTCAGTACGCAAAAAGGCGGAAAAACCGACCGGTTCAAGTGTGCATTCATGGAGCACGACCCGGAGCGGTTGCCGGTGATTGACGCCAATGCGCTGACAATGAGCGTGAAGCAGGTGAAGAAGTTTTCGCCCCATACGCTGAGTGTGATGGAGTTCAAGAGTCAGCGGGATATTGATGTTACCACCAAGATTTACGGTGACTGGCCGCTCTTGGGACAAAGACTAAAGGATTCCTGGAATGTCAAGTTTACTCAAGAATTAAACATGACCAGCGACAGCCAATTATTCAAATCAACACCAACGAATTGTCCGCTATATGAGGGTAAGATGATATGGCATCTTGATAGTCATTTTGAGGAGCCGAGATTCTGGTTGGAAGAAGTTGAAATCAAGAACCACCTAGGCAAGGACGCTTGGGCAGGAAATTGTTTTCGAGTAGGATTCAGAAATGTTTCGGCAAGTACGAATGAGAGAACTTTAGTAGCATCAATCATACCGTGTAATTGGCACGGGCATTCAATAGCTTCAATTTTTCCTAAAGGAGATCTAAATACATCAGATGGACCAAATGAATCAGAAAGTATTTGGCTCTTGTCAGTTACATGCTCTCTTTGTACAGATTACCTTATACGGCAAAAAGTTACAAACAACCTTAGCTTTTTTTATATTAATACATTGCCAATTCCCAGGGAGATCAATGAACCTCTAAACAAGTTCATTTCTCCAATTATTGCAAGAACACTAAGGTTGCTATGTGTTGATGACGTCTTTAATGATCTTTGGGATCATATACATATTTTATTATGGCGATCCCCTGACTTCTGGTACCCCTCCTCCGCCCCTATCGACACCTACGGTCCGGCTCACGAGCAGGAGATCCGCCGCCGACTGCGGGACGAAGCCAGCAAACTTACCCCTGAATGGGGCCCGCACTGCGGCGTGCACGACCGACTGCCAGATAGGCGGGACACCGGCGATAGAGCCCAGCTTCGTGCCGAGATCGACGCTTACGTGGCCCACCTTTACGGCCTTTCGCGGGATGACTTCTCCTACATCCTCGATACCTTCCCCGTGCTAAAGAAGAAGGAAAAAAAGGCCTTCGGCGAGTTCATGTCCAAGCGCAAATGCCTGGAAGAATTTGATAGAATTGGGAAATTGGGAAACAACAATTAGGAATTACGAATTAGGAATTAATGAAAGAGAATGTTGTTCAGAAAAAAAGTTATGCGTTTACACTGCGGATAGTGAAGCTGAACCACTGGCTTGGTGAGCAAAAGAAGGAGTATATCCTGTCAAAACAACTGCTTCGATCCGGCACTTCCATTGGAGCCAATGTCGAGGAGGCTATTGGCGGTCAGTCGGAAAAAGACTTTGCCGCTAAGATGATGATTGCCTATAAGGAAACCAGAGAAACACACTACTGCTTGCGGCTTATGCACGATAGTGGTCTAATCGATTAACCTGTATTTGAGTCTGTTATTAATGACTGTGATGAGCTTTTGAAATTACTTGGCTCAATAACGAAGACAATGAAAGACAAAATTCGTAATTCGTAATTTTTAATTCATAATTTTTTCATGAATACGGAACAAAGGAATAAAATCATGAACAAGACTTTCAATGATAACAGACCATACCGTCAGCCGGGGGCGCGATGGTTGCGCTGTGAGCTTCACGTGCATACGCCGTTTGATAAGGAAAAAAAGTTCGGCGCAAATGTGAAACACGCCATTGAGGCGTTCAAAAAAGAGAGACCGGAGAAATTGGCGGCCATTGCCGGCGAATTCATCGCGGCGTGTCAAAATGCCGATGGCGGGAAAGGCCTGGACCTCGTTGCTTTGACGGATCACAACAGCATTGCCGGATACCGCTATCTGAAACCGCAATTCGATATCATGGCACAGCAGGCCAGGGACCGGGGAGAGAACATGCCGGTAGTTCTGCCGGGTGTGGAATTCAGCGTGGGTGGTGAACGTCCCATTCATTTTCTAGTCATCTTTGCCTCGAAAACCACCGCGGATGAAGTGGAAGGGGCGATCCGTTATGTGTTCGGCGCAAAAGAATTGTTTAATTTAAAGACCGGCACACCCGAAGCGACGGGAAATTCCGTTTTAGATTTCCTACAAAAACTCCGAGATTGGTGTCACCCTGACTCAGGCGAACGTGAATTGTCTTACGTCATTCTGCCGGCACACGCTGATGGCCGTTCCGGCATTGCCAGGGAGACAGGCGCCATGGCCGCGAATGTGACGGTTGACCCAAATATATGGGATGAGATGAAGGGGCGTGTCAGGGAGCTTGTCGTTACTCACCGGGATTGGAACGGATTTCAAACGCGCAAGCCATACGACCAATTGCCCGAAGAGTTCAGAAATCTTCTGGCGCGTTGGCGTGCAGCGCACATGGGTAGCGATTTTGACAAGCTTGACTCCACGCGGAAGAACGCTATTCGGGCACACAAGCATTGGCCTCTGGTGGAAGCGTCGGATCCTGAGTCCTACGAGCAAGTGGGCACTCGCTATACCTGGCTCAAGATGGAAGTCCCGGATGTCGAAGGCATCCGATTGAGTCTCCTTGATCCAGAGTCTCGCTTGCGGCGAATGAACGAACCATGCGTTGAGGTGAGTTATCCGGTTATTCAGCGCTTGCAAATCAATGAGACCGACTTCTTTGAGCACCTGGAACTGGATTTCAACCCCTGGATGAACACGTTGGCTGGAGGAAGAGGGACAGGGAAGTCTACGATTATCGAATGTCTGCGCTACGTTTTGAACCGTGACCGTCCCGAGGATTTTGAGGCTAATGAAGATGAGATTCGGCGTCAGGTCGAGGGTTTTTTGCAGCTCAAAAGGGATCGGGACCATGGTCAAACCCCAGGCACGCTCTTGCCGGTGCACAGCGTTACAGTTGATATTCTGGTCTCTGGCAGAAAATACAGGATTAAACGCTCCGCCGAAGGAATCACCTACATCGTAGACCCTGATTCGGAGGATGCGAAGGAGACACAATCCCTGGATGTTCGCCATCTCATTACGCCGCGAATCCTTTCCCAGCGGCAAATTGGCCGTATTGCCCGTGATCTGGCGGCCCAGCGACGGGAATTGGACAATCTGGCCGGTCAAGAAACAATCAACGCTTTCTCGGACCAGCGAAGATCGATACTGGAAGAACTCGAGCAACTTCAGCTCCGACGACGTCAATTCAAGGAACAGGCAGCGACGTTGCCCGGAAAAGAGACCGAACTTAAAACCGTCCGGGACCAGATTACTTTCCTGGAAAAAGACGGTAACAAAGAAGTGCTTGACACCTATGGGTCATGTCGTGAGGAAGAACGCTGGTTGAATCAAATACTTGAGGCTCTGAATAACCGCGACATTGCTTTGGCAGCCGAAAGCGAAGAGTTCGAAAAGCTGGGCGAATTAATCGGTGCTCCACCGACTGGTCCCGCGCAAGAGTGGATCAAAAAAGCAGCGGATCGTGTTCAGCAAAAAATAAAGGATTGGAAGAATAGCCTGATATCCATTGCCGAACAGATTCGAAAATTCAGAGCAGAACTGTCTGATGAAAGAGAATCGGTATGGCAGCCTGTCAACCAAAAGGCGAAAATTGCCTATGCCCAATTGCAGGAGGCCATACAGAAACACGGCGTAGAATTCAAACAACATCAGCCCTTGCTGCAAAGACGGGTATTACTTGATAAACAGATTGCTGATTTGAAAAGGATTCCCGGACAGCAAAGGGAGATCGAGACAGTCATTACCCAGGTTCGAAATCGCCTGGTGGAACTTCACCAGCGCCGCTGTGAAACCAGACGCAGTCTTACCGCACTGCTTGAAAAGCAGGATGCGGATGTGCGTATGGATGTCCATCCGTTTGGCCATAAGGAGACATTGAAAGAGAAGAGGGAAGAATGGTTTGGCGGTTCGGGTCTGCAGGCCCGCGACTGGGATGCCCTGGTTGACTTTGTGTATTCCGGACCTGTGGCAACACATCTGGCCAGAATGGCCGAGTGCCTGGCCCAGGACATCGATGCCACCCGGGACAAAGGGCGAGTACTGGGACGGGATGAGTCGAAAGTGGTCAGTCTGCTGGGTGATGGCGATTCTTTGACCAATAATTTTTTCAATGCCCTGCAACGAGCGGATCGTATCAATGTGGATGCCATAGAACGCTTTCTTCCTGAGGATGCGGTTGAAACGAAAGTTCGCGATCAGGAGGGAATCTTTAAGCCCATTGATCTCGGATCGATCGGATTGAAAAGCACGGCAGTGCTGTCATTGCTTTTAGCCGCAAAGGAGCAGCCATTGATTATCGATCAGCCGGAGGACGATCTTGATAACCATTATGTTTACACAGTGGTGGTGAATCTTCTCCGCAAACGCAAATTCTCGCGTCAAATTATCATCGCCACCCATAACGCCAATATTCCAGTGAACGGCGACGCCGAATCTATTGCCACATTCGAGGTGGTGAATCGAATGGGCTGTTTGAAGGTACTTGGCAGCATCGATCGCCCGGATGTAAAAGAAGAAGTGAGCATGATTATGGAGGGAAGTGCGGAAGCCTTCCGCTTGCGACGTGACCGCTACGGATACTAAGGAGCCGATTATGTTTGAGACAACAGAAGAAATCATCGAACAACTTCTCGCCGGGGAAGATAGCCTAGTCGAATTTAAGGAGTTGCGTTTTGGGGATCGTGGCGTTATTTCACCAAATACGGATGACTTTGCCGGCGAGGTGGTCGCTTTTGCCAACGCGGAAGGTGGCGTCTTGTTTCTGGGCGTGGCGGATGACGGGGTGGTCAAGGGTATCCCTGAAGGGCAACTGCGACGTGTTGAGGAGTGGGTGGTCAATATCACCACCAATAACTGCGCTCCGCCTATTCGTTCAATTATTCGGAGCCGTCGTCTTCCCGATCCGTCAGGTGAATTAAAACCTGTGCTTGTTGTGACTATCCGCAAGGGGTTGTACGTCCATCAAACGACGAGAGGCCGCTGGTATGTCCGCGTAGGGTCTACCAAGAGGGATCTCACCGCTCAGGAATTGCCGCGTTTATTACAGGAACGCGGTCGTATGTTTGTGTTCGATGAATCGCCGGTGCTCACCGCCAGAGTGGACGAGTTGGATAGCGAGTTAATCATGGCCGTATTGGGTAAAGCCCATGGTATTGAAAGAGATCAACTTCTACTAAATAAACGAATTACCCTTCAGGATGAAGAGCGGATGGTTCGTCCTACAGTGGCGGGATTGCTCTGTTTTTCAAAGAAACCGGAAGAGCATGTCAAGAGTGCGTATATCCATGCCGCGATATATAGAGGGACTCGTCGGCATTCGGAGGATCTCGTACACCAGGAGAATATTTCGGGATCCGTTCAGCAGCAAATCGAGGCCGCTGTGGCCTTTGTGGACCGTTTTATGATGAAGCCTTCAAAGAAAGACGTGGGACGTGAAGATTTTCCTCAGTATCGATTGGGTGCGGTTTTGGAAGCTATAGTAAATGCGGTTGCCCACCGAGACTATTCTATTTCAGGCTCAAAAATCAGGTTATTCATGTATGAAGATCGTCTGGAGGTGCTGAGCCCCGGCGGTCTTCCAAATACATTAACATTGGAATCTATGCGCTATCGACAGTTTACGCGTAACCAGTTGCTGATTTCATTTCTCTCCAAAATGAAAAGTCCTCGGGAAGATACATTGATCAAGGGACACTACATTGAAGAACGCGGCGAGGGGGTTGCGAGGATTCTTGATGAATGCCTGGAATGGTCGGGACGTTCTCCGGAATATTCTTTGCACGATCAAGAAGTGGCATTGACAATCTGGGCGCGTCCGAAAAACAAACTATGATTGCCAGGCAACAAAGTGCTTGTGAGAAAATTGGAGAATAACGGATGAGTAAAATCAAAGAAGTTGTAAAGCTTAAAACCGGCTACGCGAATTTTGTGGAGCTCAAGAGCGCTTTTGAGGCGACCCAGGAGAACGCGGACCGGATGGCTATGTACCGACCGACCAAGGCACACCGCCGGGCGTTCGAACGTATTTGCCGCGGACTGTACCAGCCAAATGACAAAAAATTTTACCTGCTGAGTGGCTCTTATGGTACCGGTAAATCGCACCTATGCCTGATGACGGCAAACGTTCTCAGTCGGTCCAGCGGTGATCCGGAAATCGCCGGATTCTACGAGAATTACGCCAAGCTCGACTCCGAGAAGGCCAAACTGCTCAAAAACATCCGCAAGGACGGCCAATACTTAGCGGCGATCTGTGACTACCACTCGGGACGGCATTTCGAAGATGTTGTGATAAAGGCGGTCTTTGAGGCTTGTGAGGCCAAAGGCCTGAACACCGGAGTAGAAACAGAGTTTGACGAAGCAGAACGTCAACTGGACGAGTGGGAGAAAAAGGGCGATAAAGGCGTCATTCGTAATTTTTATCAGGATTTCAGCAAAGCACTCGAATCGGTCGTACCTGGCCTCACCGTGGAGCAACTTCGCGCGGGGCTCAAATACGACCGGGAGGTGCTGAAAAAATTCCGAGCCGCTTTCAAGGAAATGATGGGAGGCGTTGAGTTTCAGGCCCAGGCCGGAAACCTGATCCCCATTCTCAAGAAATTGGTCAAGAGCCAGACATTCAAGGGTAGATTCAAAGGACTGGTCATCTTCTTTGACGAATTCAATTATACCCTAGAAAACGCAAGCTATTCCAAAGATATTCTGCAGGGATTCATGGAGACTATCTGCAAAAATGAATCAAACGTTCTTTTTGTGGGGTGTATTCACAAGGATTTCAAATCCTATGCCGATCGGTTCAGCAAGGACGACGCGGCAGTCATGAGTGCCCGAATCACCCAGGTGGATCTGCTCAACGAGGGAATCGAGGAGATCATCGGGGCCATCGTTGAAACGGACAAACAGAACGAGGTCTGGAAGAAAGAAATCGGCCCCAAGACGGGCGTCTTTGATCAATTGGTACCACCATCTAGGTCACTTGACCTGTTCCCCTGGATCGAGGATGTGAACCGGATTCGCCAACGGGTGCTGGAGGACATCTATGGCGTACATCCCATGGCCCTGTCCTGTCTGCTGAAGCTCTCATCGGAAATCGGTTCGGATGCGCGCAGTACCTTCACCTTTTTCTCGGGCGATGTGGGCGGAGAAAAGGGTTCATACGCTGATTTCATTGACAATGCCGAGGTGACGGTGGCTGGTGGGAAGCTAAATCTGTACACGGTGGATAAGTTGTTTACCTTCTTCAAAAAAGAGCTCTCGCAAAAGAATCCGGAACTTCGGGAACGGCAACGGCAATTCGTCAACGGCTTTTACGCCAGTATGGACGCTCTGCGAAAGACCGCTCAAGGAGAGTTGCTGGGATTTCAGGAGGATGAGCGTATCCAGATTCTCAGAACAATCCTTATCTACCAACTCTGCCAGATTCCGGCGAGTTTGGAAAATATTCAGTTTGGACTGTATTGCCTGAGCACCTCTGAAAAAAACCAGATTAAAGGATACTTGACGAATCTGCGCAAAAACGGCGTAGTTTTTTTCCGGCAGCAATCAAAAACCTATGAGCTGGCCGCAAGCATCGGCGAAGATCCCTATGATCTAATCGGACGCTTTATTGCCGACACTAAATTGCATCCATCGGACACGGTAGCAGCTTTTCTGGAAGAATCCGGCGGAAAACGCCTCCCGGAATATTCCGAAGCCAAAGGATACAATCTGCCTTTTGGGGAGGACAAACGCTTTCGTACCCGTTTTGTACGAGCGAAGGATGTCGGGGATGCATTTTGGAAAGAAATCCGTACAGATTATGAAGAGAGCCGTAATAAACCTGCGAAAAGTTTTGAAGGAACCCTCGTTTATATATTATGCGAAGACGAAGGAGATGTCAATGTTGCCAGGGAGGCGGTCAAAACCATTTCGGATGACAATGTAGCTCTGGCTGTTCCGCACGCACCTCAACCCTTTACGGAAACCCTGCTGCGAGTCAAAGCGTGCCGCCATTATCTGCCGCCAAACGAGGCGGAAAAGATAAGCGCCCAGACGGAGTCACGACTGCGTGATATTTTTGAGAACCCCGAAGACGGATACCTACCGACGCTGCAGCGTGTGTTTCGAGACATTACGGAGGGCAATGAAGCCTGCTGGTATTGGCAGGGAGGAAAAGTCCTGGTGGACAAACCCAGGCAATCCCATAAACCAGCGGACATGCTGTGCGACGAATTGTTTAAAAAACGCTGTCGTATTAAGCACCCGAATCTGAATTTCTGCCACGACGAAAAATGGCGCACCGGGAAGAACACGGCTTTAAAGCAGGCCGTAGGCGTTTTATTGGAAGCAGAAAAGGTTCTGATTGATAACGGCAACCCCGACAATCACGGGGAGAAGAGGTACCTGGAGAAAGTTCTGCTGAAAGGCGCAGGGGCCCTCAAGAAATTTGGTTCAGAAGGCGTAGTTTCTTATTTCGCCTGCGAGACCGATCCTGCCAAGCTCCACGATGATTTCCCGGTTCTCAAGGAACTGTGTGATCGGCTGGCAAATCTTAATCCTGAGGAAACGTTCTCAGTTGGCGCTTTTCTTGAGGATGCAAAGGATCCGCCTTACGGTGTTGGCGGTACGGCATTGATGCTAGCCCTGGCTCATGTTATTCGGGCCTATGGCGAGCGATTGATTGTGTATAAAGATTCTACCAGGATGGTGGAGCAGTCTATTCGGTCATATAACGATCTGGTCAAGATCGTGTCAGACCCTGCCCCCAAGACAGTCTTTGTGGTCCGTAATATTTCGCAGGCCCAAATCACCCTCATCGATCTGGTCGCCAAAGCAGTTGAGGCGCCGCCGCTGAAGCATGGCGAAACCCGATTCCTCAACTCCGCCTTTGAAACGCTCAAACAATGGTGGAGCGGCTTGCCATCTGTTGCCAAAGTGATCAGCCTGTATGAAGAAGGGCGAAAAGCACGTTTGAACAGTCTCAAGAATCTGATGGACGTATTAATCGGCAGCGTGGACCGATTTGATTTCATGCTCGAGCAATTACCTGCGGTTTACAGCGGCGGTCCGGTTGGCGACACCCTCACGGAACGGGATGTTAAGACTATCTGCGATGCCTTTACCGAGGATGTGACACTTCTAAACTCAGGCGAACAGACTGCACAAGGCCAAGTGGCGCACGCTGTTTGCGCTATCTACGGTGCCAAAGGCGACATGATCGAATGTAAAAATGTGGTTAGCAATTGGTATGCAAACTTAAACCCAAGCCAACGCGATCCAGATAAATATGACCACGAGGATGCGAAACAATTCCTTGTGCGTCTAGCCGATCAATCCGTCAGTTTTAGCACGAAGATTGTTGAGCTTCTGTCGAAAGATTACGGATTTGGAGCAGTATCGCAGTGGACATCGCTTCACATCAAGGACTATGCAGCCAAACTAAAACAGGCCAAGGCAGAGATCGATAAGGCCAGGCCAGTCGTCTATAAGCCGGCTGTTGATGAGGGTGTGCATGAAGTTCGCGAATCTGAGGAAATATATGTTACTATCCCTAAAGGGGCCGTTCGATTGATCTACACTTTGGACGGGAGTGATCCCCGTCACTCGGATAATGCCCAAAAAACCGACAACAATCTTGATCTCGTCAACCTTCTTAAAGACCGGCCCAATGTGAAGATAAAAATGCGGGCCGTGGACCAGAACGGCAATGTCAGCGATGTTGTCAGTGTCGAGCTAATCAGCAAGGAACGAAAATACGAGATGCAAGTTGAAAAAGATCTTTTCGGCGAAGAAGAAGCAACATTCAAATGCCCGGATGATGCGGAAGGGTTAGTGGCAGTCCTTAAATCCGTAATCAGCTATGGAGTAAAGAATAAATTGCTGAGTAAGGACAGGGCTCAAAAGATTGAAACGCTATTGAGTGACTTGAACAATAATAAATGAGGAGATGGAGTGTGACTGTGAAAGATGAAAAGCAGGTATCAGTCAGCTATATCGGAGATCTAGCTCACACTCCGCCCGATGATGTCCTTTTGGTAGAGGGTGATAAGGATTATGTGCGGGCGTGCCAAGAGCTATCACCGGGAGGGTCATCGGATGCCGGTCTGAAAGTGTGGGTGCGTTCAAAGAACCACTTTGCCTGGCTGCGAGATTTCGTCAAACAGATTGGTTGTCCCTCCAGTTTCGAGGAAAAGACGGCCCGCCTGGTATTGGCTGAACAGTGGAATGTGCGAGTGCCTGATTGGCTGACCGATGCAGATGTTCTCGAACAGAACCTGTTGGAGATAGAGGTTGATTCTGAGAAGGAACAAACGAGTTTCACCAATCGTTTACTGATGCATCTCCTGGGCCCTGCATTTCAATCTGATATGCTCAATGCGACAGACCTCGTCGATGTGATCAAAGCGCTCGTTAGTGATGACGCGAAAGCTGCATTCAAGCAATACCCTGTACTGCGCCGCTGCCTCGAAACCAAATGTGAAAAATGGGCCAAGGGGAGTAATAAAGCGTGGGTAAAAGATATCAGCAACCGGCTTTACAAAAATGCAGGCGAAATTTGGCAGTGCCTCAGCCTATGGGCCTGCCTGCACGGCTACCCCGAGAAGTTGCTGGAATATGTGCTTGCTCCAGAGCAGGTTCTATTTGTGCGGAAGGTACCCGATGAGGCAGTCTATGATTTACCCCTGGAGCCCACGGCCAGGGAACAGATACTAACCCAGGTCGAACTATTTTTCAAAGAAATAGGGAAACAAGTAACTTCAAGCGAGGAGTTTCAGAAAGTCGTGGGATGGACTTCCGGAAGGCTCTTTCAAGAATATGATTTTGTTTCGGGAATTCTCAAGGGCACTCTGTTTTCTCCAACTAAAGAGGACGTTCAGAAGGTCCAGGCTAAGTTCAGGTTTTGTCCCGGGGTGACTGAACATAAACTAAATTCCCTTCACTACTGTGTAATGCCCAGCTGTCCAACCCTACTCGGGCCGGAAGAAGAATGGAGTAGCGCTGAGTGGATTCGCTGGACAACGGAGGAATATGCCCCGTACCGAACCTGGCAGGTTCATAACGACCATTATGATGAAGAATTAGAGAAAACGGTGGCACGCTTTTCAAAATGGTTTATTAAGGAATATACGTCCATTCACAAAGATTCAAACCTCAGCCTGATACACTGCTTGAGAATTCTCTCGTCGAGCGGTTCGGAAGACAAATTATCGATCATCCTCCTTGTTGATTGCCTTCCTTTGACTTTTGTAGGCATCTTGGACGAGGCGCTTCGGAACGTCGGTTTTAGTCGGCATGATTTACACTATCGTTTTGCGGCACTGCCCACCACTACGGGACACAATAAATCCATTCTCCTGAGCGGAGAGTGGCAGAATGATGCAGTGAAATACGAGGCCATTCTCAAGGCGCGCGCAAAGGATGACTGGAACAATAAACAGGTTGTATACCTGAACAGCCTGAAGGCAATGTCGGAGATCGCGGCTCCGCAGGAGGCTACCATCGTCCTTCTTAATTTCATAGACGGAGATGAGTTGCTTCACTCTGACGTGGAATCAATAAACACATCGCATGAGGAGGAGTTGCGTCGTCTCTTTGCACGTATGGCGGAGTCTGTAAACAGGCTGTCGAAGGAGTGGGTCGGACCAAGCGAGCATTTGAGCGTTTATGTCGTAACGGATCACGGGGCCTGCCGTATTCTCGAAGAAGAAAAACGATCTTTCGATTCTAATGTTGTCAATAAGCTGTTTCCAGACGAGAAGCACCGCTTCGCAGCGGTAGACGAAAAACAAGTGGATGATATTCCTGACAACCTGTGGGCATTGGGGCATAGGTTCAAGCAGCCCTTTGTCTCGGATGACAAAATATTCTTCTTACCCAAAGGTCACAATACCGTTCGCCAGTCCGGCAGAGCAAAGGGCTACCTGCATGGGGGAGTGACCCCGGAAGAGGTTATCGTTCCGGCAGCTATATACAAACTAGTAACAGTTACCTGGAAAACACCTGCCGCACGTTTTCTTGACCTGGATTTGGTAAAAGAAACTGGTAGGGCCAAATTCTATATCCAACGAGTTGTGAATCTGAAGGTTGAGATACAGAATCCGAACGATGTTGCCATCCGTATTCTTCGAGCCAGTGTGACGTCCCCTGAAACTGACCTCAAGAGTTGTGAAGTTGCGGAAATACCGGCTGGAAGCGTGAACGTCCTTCAAATGAGTTGCTATTTCGAGAAAACGGCTTTGGGGGAAAAGAGTCTGGAAATAGAGATCGCATATGAAGTATCCGGTGAACGACACACTCTTTTCCTCACGCTTGAATGTGAATTCAAATCAGCCATGGCGGGCGGGTTCAGTTTGAGAGACCTTTGATGGAGGCAAGAAGAAACATGAAATCATTTGAATCTAAAGCAAGAGACTTTTACGGCGAGGTCGTTATCAATAAAGGGCTCATGGGAAAGGCCGGATTCGGCGCTCGAGCGATTCCCGTCTACGTTGGCGAGTGGATCGTCAGCCAGTTCATGGACGGAGATGAACTTACGGACGACGGCAGAACCGAAATTGTGAATACGATCTCAAAATACTTACCGCAAAAAGCGGACAAGAATATGATCCTAAATCGCCTTATGGAGCAAGAAGAGGTACGCATTCTGGATGACTTTCGGGTCAACGTGAACCTGGAGCGTCACACGCACGATCTAAGCATTCCGCTGCTGGATGTCAGCAATGGGATGGTGCAAAAGGATATTATTGACAACAACCCCATGCTCCTAAAAACGGGCATGTGGGGTCTAGGAACATTGCGGTACGTGCCCCCTGACGGCGAGGACGTGAAGAAAGGCCAAATATGGATGGTCGAATTCAAAGCGTTCCAAACCCCAGGGGTTGACTTAGACTATTTCCGGGATTCACGTAAACACTTCGATATAGACGAGTGGATAGATCTCCTGGTATCGAGTTGTCAATTCAATCCCGACGTTCATCGATTGTCGCAGAAACTCTTGCTCCTCAGCAGAATAATCCCTTTGGTCGAGCCGAGGGTGAATATTACAGAACTGGCACCAAAAGGTACTGGGAAGTCGTTCGTGTTCGATAATATTAGCCGATACGCAGCCGTGATACCAGGTGGGAAACTCTCGGCACCCGCTTTGTTTTTCAACAGTAATACGAAGCAAATCGGTCTCATTCCACGCTATGATGTTGTTGTAATCGATGAAATCCAAAAGATTCATACCGATGCGTCCGGAGAGGCCATAGCGGCCCTCAAAATGTATCTTGAAAGCGGCAGATATCGTAGAGCAACGGGAGACCTGGGAACATCAGAGTCAGGCTTTGTGATGCTCGGTAATATCACTCTAGGTAATAACCGATTGCCGCTGTATGAAAGCGACGGGATATTTAAGGAACTGCCGGCCGACCTTCAAGAATCGGCCTTCATAGATCGAATTCACGGCCTGATTGAAGGGTGGTTCATGCCGCGTGTGTCCAGGAACACGCCCTCAATAACGCTTGGATTCAAGGGAGATTTCTTTAGCGAAGTGTTGCATGAGCTGCGTGTCGACCTGCGGTACGCGGACTATGTATCGCAAAGCTTGCACCTGCCGCAATGTGACGATATGCGCGACAACAAAGCTATCGCTCGTTTGACCGAAGGATATCTGAAGCTACTTTTCCCCGACCTTGAACTAAGCGAAGAAGAATTCATTTCATACTGTGTGAATCCTGCGGTTCGGATGCGACAGCAAATTCGGGATGAATTGTCAAAAATCGACCGAGAGTATAAGTGGATAACAATCAAGAGCGGGAGCCCTGACGAATTTCAGCTATCTCATGCGGATGAACGGCCGAATCCCGAACAAGAAGCACAGAAGATTGATCCCTTGTCACCAGATCGAAGTCCCGAAGAAAAGACTCTGGACCTGGTTGAAGGGCAGAGGGGAATCTCATATGAAAAACTTTTTCTTCCTTATCTCAAGGGTGCAAAATCAATCAAAATATGTGATCCATACATTCGGTTGCAGTATCAAATCTACAATCTTATGTCTTTCTGCGAGATACTGGACCCATCGGAAGGGACATTGAAACTCGACCTTGTGACGGCATGTGATTCTTACCTGGAAACTGAGCTGAAAGACAAGCTCAATGAATTAAAAAAGGGACTAAGCCGGGATCATATCGAGTTTGATTACGCTTTAAAGGACAACCTCCATGATCGATGGATAGAAACAGACACAGGGTGGAGAATAATCTTGGGCCGCGGCCTGGATATTTTCCAGAAACCGGATGACAAATTTACCCTGGGCTTTATGGATCAAACGAAACGCAAATGCAAGGCAACAACCGTCACATATACACGAGTAAAAACAGCGCTGTGATGAATTGTCGCTGCATACAGCTAATTGAATGGTAGTTGGAAACCCAACCGGAATTCCTCAAGCAGCTAATAGTGTTCACCCAAAACAAATAGGGACAGCGCGACAGTTTGGGTCGCTGTATGTAAGTTTTTGGCATGCCACGAATATCAAGAGCTGTAGCAACGGACTTTCCTCATTGTCCTATTTGAAGGGAAAATTATCAGAAATGTGTTTCTGAAGACAAAGATGGTTTAAGGCAAGGCCTGGGGTGTCCTGGAGATTACACTCAAAAGAACTCTTCTTCAGATGCCGGTATATTATCCCACAAGTAAGAAGCAATAAATGGGCGCTGTGCCTATTTGCGTTCGAGAGAAAAAACGTGAAATAGATCAAAACGGAGTGTTTCATGATAAAAAACAAAATTAACAATGAACTGGAACAGCCGCTAGAAAAACCTTTCAAAGCAGACTTGCATGTTCATACACCTGCGTCCCGGGATTTTCATTTAAAAAAAACCGATAAGATTGAGGAGGAATATTTAGCTATTCTAAAGATGGCAAAAAGACAGAAAGTTTCGATTCTTGGGATAACAGATCATTGCTCGATTGATGGGTATATAAAATTTCTTAGAATAAAACAAGGACTGGATAGTGAACTTCATGCAGATGTTCCGCCGGAACAAAAGAAATCAATCGAGAAAAAAATAAAACTCTTTGAAAATATTTTTATCATCCCTGGCGTTGAATTAAAAACGCGAGACGGGGTAGAATATATAATCCTGTTCGACCCAGATAATCCAGTAAAGCGGATTCAGTCCTTCATAAGTAATCTTGATTTTGATATGTCGCATGATATTGTGGAAACACCAAGTACCGATTTAACTAAGAGAGCAAAGAAATTCGGCTGCATAAACATAGCTGCACATGTCGACAGCGACAAAGGAGTATATAATACCACCATCAGTAACCCGACAATGAGGATGTCTTTGTTCAAAGATCCAAGCTTAGATGGAATGCATTTTAATAGCTCAGTGACTCGCGATAAGATTGAATCCTATTTACAAGACCCGCACTACCGACGAGAAGATACTCTTACTTTCATCAAGTGTTCTGACTTTCACAATAGACCAGGGGAAAAGGTAGGTAAAGAAGCAGCATATTTCAAACTTAGCAAGCGTAATTTTCCCGAGTTAGTAAAGGCATTCCAAAACCCTATTGAAAGAGTCAGTAGTCCTGCGACATTTGATATCAACAGAATCCTAGATACATTGCTTTCGAAAGAGAATAAACTGTGCATCGAAAGTCTTGGTAACAGTACTAAAACCCAGTTCTTACAGTATGCCAGCGCTTATTCGAATAGTGACGGTGGCTATATCCTAATTGGCATCTCGGACAAAAAGAATATCAAAGGAATAGAAGAAACCAATATTCCCTCTGTACTGAAATGTTTAGCGAAGTTCTTAATGAACGAATTGGATCCTCGCCTTTTTCCTCTTCCTGATGTGACTCCATATACCTACGGACAAAAAATTATTTTGAGTATATTCTTTCCTCGATATGATAATTCTATTGTACTAGTGAAGTCTGAACACAGCGCATATGAATTAAGACAAAATAGGCCAGTAGTAGCATCTTCAGCGGCAATAATGAATATAGTGATACAGAAAGTTAGATTGGAATGCTTGACTCATCTCGAGAGTAACCGCAGTTTAAAAGAAAAACTAGTGTCCGATATAAAGGGAATTGAAGATAGTCTTATTATTTACCCACTTTTTAAGAAAGTCGTTATGGATGGACGTTCACTTCTGTATTTTGATCACAATCCTTCCATAGTGCCTCCTTCAGATCTAACCGCGGGATTCAAGAGGAAGACTTCACAATATCCGAATGGAAATCCCACGGGTACTACACTCATACTTGAGCAGACAAAACCGAGGTATGAGGATATAATTCTAAGATACAGTGCTGCTACATATCGGGGTAAGAATATATCAGGTACCAAAGAAGAAAACAGCTTTGAAAAGGGTTGTATGGTTCTATATGGCGGTGCTGTTCATGTCCTCAACCATTCAGTAAGAAGAGTAATACCTACCCTGGAAGTAGGGGAGTTTGCCATCATCGTCAAAGTAAGATCCTCTCTACAGAAGACTTGGCCCACAGAATATATCATGGCATTTCTAAAATCCTCACCTTTTCTCTGGTATGCTTGGGAGAAATATAGAGAGTTTAATCTCGTCAAAAGGCAAACATTCCTTGACCTAAGAATTCCATCTGTTGACAAAGGAACACGATTCCGAATAGCCACCTTAGTACGAGACCTGTGTGAATACGAGAAAAGTTATCTTAGGGCAGCTAATACAATTGAAAAAGAACAATCAAAAAGGATAAGTAAAGAACAGAAAAAAGAGCTGCATGAGAAAATAGGTAACTTGACCAATAGCTGCAACAGTAAAATCGCTGAGACTTCTTCGAAAATTGACAAGCTCCTTTATGAAAAACTGAATATTAACGAAGAAGAACAAGAAATAATTAAAGACACTCTCGAAAGACAAGATCTATATGTCACGGGGAGTAGCACTAGGAAACAGTAGGACGGAACGATACCCCATAGCAGCATTTGTTCTTTTGGATCAATACTCCATTGGAAATGTGGAGGGCAAGAGTTGTTTTCACAAAGAAATTAAGAAACTATTTTTTGAACAGGAAAAAATAGGGACAGCGTCTATTATTATCGACAGATTGAGTCGCTGTATGTAAGCTTTTGGCATGCCACGTATATCAAGAGTTATAGCAATAGGTTTTCCTCATCATCCTAACTTAGAGGGAAAATTATAGGAATGTGTTTCTGAAGACAAAGATGGCTTAAGGCAACCTCTGGGGTGTCCTAGGGATTGCACTGGAAGAAATTTCTTGAAGATATGGGTATATTGTCCCAAAAGTAAGAATCAATAAATGGGCGCTGTCTCTATTTACCCGCATATTTAGCCTATCGGTCGGCGGGTAAGCTACAGTATGATGAGGCTCGTGCCAAAGTCACTTCGCCTAACTTCGGGTTTGCGGTTTCGCTTCGCTACCGCTTCGCAAACCTGAGTCCCGTTATATGAAATTGCTCCCCTGCGGAGCATAGCAACTAATACTTTAACGGAGGTTCTAAAGTGAGTGTTTACATTTCCAGAGTTCAGATAAAATACTTCAGGAATTTCTACGAATTCGATGTTTGTCTTTCTGAGAAAGCAGTGATTGTTGGTGAAAATAAAGTAGGAAAAACTAACTTTATACACGCACTTAGATTGATTCTTGATCCTGATCTTCCAGATTCTGCCCGACAGCTTAAAGAAGAAGATTTTTGGGATGGCCTAGAATCTCCTATGGAAAATGGTACTGAGATTAGTATTTCTATCGATCTCCAGGGTTTTGATGCGAATGAATCACTTCTAGCCATTCTCTCAGACTACTTGATTAAAGATGAAGAAACTCCCACAGCACGTATTACTTATAAGTATGCGCCCCTACCTAGTTTAAGTGATAATAAGCAAGAAACTAAATATGACTTTATAGTCTATGGTGGTGATGATCAGGCGAATACCTTTAGTTATCAGCAGCGGAAATGGATTCCACTCCAAGTGCTCCCTGCACTGAGGAATGCCGAGGCAGATTTGGAGAGTTGGCGAAGGTCACCACTCCGTCCCCTGATTGATCGCTTGGAGGTTACAAAGCAAGACCTTGAATCGGCTGCAAATAAGATCGACGATGCAACAAATGAGATGCTCGAAGTGGATGAAATATGTTCGCTTAGCCTAGACATTGAACAACGCTTGAAGGAAATGATTGGTGAATTTCATTCTGTTTCTCCATCGCTTGGGGTAGCATCAACTGACGCACTCCGACTATTAAGATCACTTAGGTTATTTGTAGATGGAGAACGCCGACGAGCAATTGGCGATACCAGCCTTGGGATTTGCAACGTGCTATATCTCACATTACTCGTTCTTGAATTGGAACGCAAAGAAGCCGCTGGGGAACGTGCATCAACCATACTTGCAATTGAAGAACCAGAGGCCCATCTTCACCCACATTTACAGCGGCTAGTTTATCACGATTTCCTAAGACGTAAATCTTCTGTGCTTCTCACGACACATTCACCTCAAATTGTGAGCGTTTCCCCAATCCGGTTCCTAGTTTTTTTTAGAGATTATGGAAGTCAAA
Organism: Pseudomonadota bacterium; assembly: GCA_030610915.1. The sequence goes on from JAUWQS010000002.1 coordinate 24,833, forward strand.
AGGGATCAAAAGCCACTTCCACAGCCAAAGTGGACTTTACTAAAGAGCAAGTTCAGGATTTGGAACGTTACCTGGATGCTACACGTGGGGAGATACTATTTGCGCGAGGAGTTATATTAGTTGAAGGATACGCTGAACTGTACATCATTCCTGCATTTGCAGATGCTCTTGAGATTCCGCTTGATCAAAGAGGCATCTCTGTATGTAGTGTCCATGGAACAGACTTTGCACCATACGCCAGGTTACTTGGAAAGCAGGCCCTAAACGTTCCGTTTGTCGTTATTACAGATGGTGACCCTTATCTCAAGGAGGGTGAGACTCTTTATCGTGGATATGAGAGGAGCATTAAACTCGTGAAATTAGAAAAACCTGATATTGTTCCGGACCTCACCGAATTGTTCAAAAGTCGAAACTGGCATAAACTCAATGGGAGTTTATGCAAATTAGGAATATACGTAGGCAAACATGGTTTGGAAATTGATCTAGCCATTTCCGGAAATAATGAGGAAATGGTGACTGCTCTTAAAGAGCTAGGAGCTGGCCAGACTCGTCAAAGTAAGTTCAAAGCTGCCTTGTTCAATAATGAAAATTCAGAAATTCTAAGAATAATCGAAGCTTATGGTAAAGGTCGATATGCGCAACGTCTGGCCCCTAAGCTAAAAAGGACAAAGATTCCCGAATACATCAAAGGAGCAATCGACTATATAGTCAGCTTACTAGAGAGTGAGAATTAATGCCGTATCTGCAACAAGAACTTGCTAAATTGATGAAAAATGATAGACAGCGTGGGGCCTATCTGTACGATGATCACTGTGTTGTCCAAGCTGGGCCCGGGAGCGGTAAAACGGCAACTTTAACGTTGAAAATTATACGATTACTTACTGAGAAGATATCTCCTCCAAGAGGCTTGGCGTGTCTTACATTTAATAATGAGGCTGTACGTGAGTTCAAAAATAGATTGAAAAAGCTGGGCTTGCCGCCTCGGACGAATGTCTTTCTTGGTACAGTTCACAGTTTTTGCCTCTCGTCTGTAATTAGACCTTTTGGCACATTATTCCGTCCTGATTTACCCTCTCCATTACGTGTTGCGCCGGCCAATATTCGAGACGACTATCTTCAAAAAGCAATGGATCAGGCTTGCGTTACTAACTCGCCTTCACAATTTAAAACACGGTTCGATCGATACCGACGAACCTATTTGGATCGAACTAGCCCACAATGGCTTCGGGACGAAGAATGTGCTGAGGTCATTGAGCGCTATGAATCTCTACTTCATGAAGGGGGATACATAGATTTCGATGACTTAATCCTTATTGCTTTAAACATAATTGAGACCGAGCCTTTTGTACGGCGATGTCTATGCGCTCGTTATCCTTGGTTCGTCATCGATGAATATCAAGATTTAGGTTATCCTTTGCATCGTATCGTCCTCAGCTTGGTAGATAAAACTAATGTAAAGATTTTTGCTGTGGGCGATCCCGATCAAGCAATTTATGGTTTTACTGGTGCCGATCCGAAATACCTTCAAGAACTTGCATTACGTAGCGATATGGAATCAATTCGACTAGGACTTAATTATCGGTGTGGTCAGAAGATCATTGATGGAGCAGAAGTGATTCTTTCTCCCTCGACCCCCAGAAATTACAGATCAAGTCGTGGTGACGCCGATCCGGGTGAAATATATTTCGTTGAACGATCACGTGGTTTGGAAGACCAAGCAGTCACGATAGTTGAAGAAATTCTTCCTCAGCTCAAAAAGGCTGGATACGAGCCAAAAGAAACTGCTATCTTGTATATAGATCGCAACGATGCAAGTGTAGTTATTAAAGCCCTTGATAAGGGAAGAACTAAGTACGCAGGGGAAAAAGACCAGCGTTACAAGCGTACTCCAGTAACACGATGGGTGGAAGATGTAGCTCAATGGTGTTGTGACTTACGAGGCAAAGACGGAGTTCGTTTCAAGGACATCTCAAATTTCTGGATAAGACTACTTAGCGATACCGGAACACCAATTACGGATGGGAAATTTCTTTTAAATTTGCGCTTTTTCTTCAATGTACTAGCTAATTTACAGAAGCCTTTCATGCCACTGGCTCAATGGTTATCAGAATTAGATAAAAGACTGTGCTTGCAAAAACGATTATCCTCATTGGAAGAATTGCCAGATAGAAAAGAGGCTTTTGACTCAATGCTTTTTGCCTGCGGGGACAATAAGCCACTGAAGGGTTTTACCGTTGCTGACCTTGCTGGATGTGGCCCGAATGCTAACAGAATATCCCTGGATACACTTCATAGCAGCAAAAGTCTTCAGTTCGACGTAGTAGTAATCCCTGGCCTCGAAGAAGGTAGATTGCCCTCATGGAGCGCGCGAACTGATCAAGCACTGAGCGAAGCTCGGCGAACTTTTTATGTTGGATTTACCCGAGCAAGACATCTGGTTTATATCTTGTACTCCGGCTGGTATCAAAACCGTTGGGGACGGACTTTTAAGAATGGGCCATCGCGTTTTGTTCTTGAACTACAAAAAGTGTTAGACTTCCAAGAATGAATGTTAAAGTATTTGGTGTTTCGAATGTGGTCAACTCCTACTTCACTATCTGTAGATTCATGGGTTAAGAAGGAGGTGTAACATCATATAACACAGCATAAAAGGTTCGTGCCTAACGGCATTCACCCAAACCCCGTACTGATTTTTGGGGTGCTAGGTGGGTAGGCAGCTTGAACAATTATCGAACTTGAGCTGAGGTAGTTGTCATTATTTGGCAAAATTAGTGCGAAGGAAAAATAGGGACAGCGCCTATTATTATTGACAGATTGAGTCGCTGTATGTAAGCCTTTGGCATGCCAGGCATATCAAGAGTTCTAGCAATAGGTTGTCCTCACCATCCTACTAAAGGGGAAATTAAGGAATGTGTTTCTGAAGACAAAGATGGTTTAGGGCAACGTCTTGGGTGTCCTAGGGGTTACACTCGAAGAAAGTTGTTGAAGATATGGATATACTGTTCCGCAAGTAAGAATCAATAAATGGGCGCTATCCCTATTTAATAATTTGAGGTCGTAATGGGCAGAATTGATATTTCGGAAACAATTAGGCAGATTGATTTTCCTCAGAAAGTATGGGAATGGCTTGACCTGTTTTGGGATGTCGTAGCTACAACCGAGAGAGAGGCGATGCATCAAGAGAGGCATTTTATAGCTGATACGCCTTTCAAAAGAATTCTACTCTGCGCCATAAACAGAGATTTATCTACATTAAAAGCCATATACATTCTACTGCGTTGTGAGCTAATTCATCAAGCTTCATCTCACGTGAGACTGCTCTGCGAAAGTCTGATAACTTTGCAGTATATCTCATTGGACTCTGAATCACGATCTGATTTGTTTTGGGGTTATGCAGATATTGAAGCATATGAAATATCATCATCTATTCTCGATTGGGAGAGCAGCACTGCCGATCCTCTGCATGTCGAAAGGCTAATGAAATTTAGGAAGTCCATATCAGAAGGATATGAAAAAGCAAAGAATACATACACATTCATCAGTAAGAAGGGGCGCGGAAGATCCTTTTCTAACTGGTGTAATAAGAGCATAGCTACACAAGCTCGTGAATGTGGCTCTGCATTCCAAAGACTATATGAAGTAGTATATAAACAAACGAGCGCCTATATACATGGATCTGCTTGGTCACTAAGAAGGCAAGCTTCATACAGCAGGGATCATTATCGACCAGATGTTGTTTTAAACGATGTTGCTACAATCATTCGTACAGCTCTGGTTGTTTGGGTTGAATGGGCAAAATTTTGTGTCAATACTTTGAATTGGAGGCTTGAAAACAAAATAGTCGAAGTACCCAATAGGCTTAGCGAATTGGATGCAAGACATTTTCCACATAAGGTTTCATGATAGCATAACCAGCGGCTGCGTCTGCTTCTTAGCCACGCTGGTTAGGGGAGTTTTGTATGGGAACAAAATTACACTTTTTGAATGTCGGCAGCGGAGATTGTACCATCATCCATTTCCCAGAGCGAACGCGGAAGGACGGCAAAGAGAAGGCCGAAAGAATAATGATGGTAGATATCTACTTTCATGACAATGAACAAGAATACGAAAACATAATTGACTACTATAAGAGGAACTTCAAGAATAACGACGGGAGCATCAAATCCATTTTCCGCTTTGTGTGCACACACCCTCACCAAGATCATATTTGTGGTTTGGAAAAGTTTTTCGATGATCACGACATAGAGATTCTCAATTTTTGGGACCTGGAACATTCATTTAAGCCAGAGAATTTCGATCACCATCCAACACACGAGGATGACTGGGATACGTATGGAATCCTCAGAGGGAAAGATTCACCAGCTACTGTAATCCGGACCACGCGTGAAGACACCCCCAGGCAATTCTGGAATAATGACGAGGATCGGATAACAATACTAAGTCCGTCAGAATCACTCATTAAATATGCGCATTATAAGGAGGATGGATCCAAAAGAGAATCCCACAAGGTGGAAATAGACGAGATGTCATATGCTTTGATGATTAAGATAAACGAGCACAAGATCATTCTGGCAAGCGATGGGCGTGCATCTCCTTGTTGGGATAACATTTATGATAACTGCAAAAATGATATTAAGAACTGCGCAATACTTAAAGCGGGACATCATGGTCAAGAAACTGGCTTTCATGAGGAAGCTGTTAGGTTAATGGACCCAGACTTAATTATCTTTTCAAACAGCGAGGATCAAGATGAAGAAAATGGGGCTGAGAATTTGTACAAAAGATCTGTTCCGGATGCACTGATTCTCAAGACTTGGAAGGAAGAGACTATTGTAGTGGATGTTCCCTTCGACAGCAATCAAAAAATAACTTACTCTACATCAAAATAGCAATGCCAAAAAAAGAATATCTAAAAAGAAAAAATGCCCTTGTCGTTTTTGTATTTATTATATGGTGCTTGGCTATATACGTAGCATTCCTGTCTTCTCCCTCAGGATTCTGGGATAAGTTAATGTCTACATTTCAACAGTACAGGGCTAAAGAGGGCATCATTGTGGCACTTTCACCAATCTTAGTATTAATACTCACAGGCTTAATCAGTTCAGGAAATAAGGCTCGCCTCGTATACTGGCGATTACGAAATGCCTTGCCCGGCCACCGAGTGTTTTCAAAACTTGTAAAACGTGATCCAAGGATTGATATGCAGAATCTTTTAAGTAAAATGGGTTCCCTGCCGCAGGACCCCAAAGAGCAAAGTACCAAGTGGTATTCTCTGTACAAACGATATTCGGAATCAGTGACAATCAAGGAAGCTCACAGGAGTTTTTTGCTGGCTCGCGATCTTTGCTCAGTTTCGTTTTTGTTTACTGTGTTTGGACCTTGGGGATTCCTCCTTTTTCAACACACGGGAAAATGGGCACTACTCTACTTTATTGTCATGTTCTTGCACTATTTGGTTTTTGCATTGGTGGCTCAAAACAATGGGAATCGCTTCATATGTAATGTAATAGCGGAATATATGAGCGATACTAATCCCTAACCAAGGCATGGAACGGACGTGGCTCACAGCTGCGCCGCTCATGCCTGGCGTTATGCGAAAAAAACAAGGAGTTTTTGTAATGCCGTGGAGTATAGTTGATTTCTGGTAAGCACAGAGGGAAAACTTTTCCACAAATTGTTTTATCAGACCCTGATTGGTTTTTCTGGCAAAAACAGGGACAGCGACCATTATTATTGACAGAGTGAGTCGCTGTATGTGAGCTTTTGGCATGCCACGGGTATTAAGCCCGGAAGCAATAGGTTTTCCTAATCATTCTACTCAAAGGGGAAATTATAGGAATGTGTTTCTAAAGACAAAGATGGTATAAGGCAAGGTCTCAGGTGCCCTAAAGATTACACTGGAAGAAACTTCTTGAAGATGGTGTCACTTGACAAGATATGGGTATATTGTCACACAAGTAAGAATCAATAAATGGGCGCTGTCCCCATTTTTTGTAAAGAACCAGAAATTTGACAACGTGCTCTGGGTATGCTATATTAATGCCGCTTTGAGGACTGCGGTTGATGACAGGGTCATCGAAAAGACCAATCATCGAGAACAAGGGAC